>CALKKA010000161.1 GCA_937995495.1 uncultured Phycisphaerae bacterium | reverse complement strand
AGCGATCAAGGATCTTGAGTCCAGCTTTACGGCAACTGTTGAAACGGACAAGGTCACGCGTACGATCCGCGGGACTGTGTTTGGCGGCAGTTTGCTGAGGATCATTGATATTGACGGATTCCGGATCGAAGTGACCCCGGAAGATACGATGGTTATTATCTTCAATGATGACAGGCCCGGCGTTATCGGATCCGTTGGTAAAGTTTTTGGCGATCATGGCATTAACATGAACACAATGGGTGTGGGCCATGAGTATCAGGGCGGAAAAGCGATTCTTGCAGTTAGCTTAGACAAAACACCCGGCGAAAAGGCTGCGGCGGAATTGGCAAGCTTGGAGTTTGTCAATGAAATGTATGTCTGTAAACTTCAATAGTATTGAACCATAGAAAAATCTGAGCGGTCTGGCAATCAATCGGAATTGTTGGCCGCTCCGGTTTATTTCAGGAGTTGATGGAATGATGCCCCGTAAAAAAAAGGATGACACTCAGATGAATTTTGACTTTGATCAGGATTCTGTGCCCGTGCGGAAAAAAACTCCGAAAAAATCGACAAAGAGCATTAAGAAGAAAACGACCAAGGCCCCCAAAAAAAGCGCCCCAAAAAAGGATGTTAAGCCGACTGTGAAAACCCCAAGACCTGCTCCCACAAAAAAACGATCTCGCAAATCGGTAGCCGCTACCGCAGAGTCGATGGCTGCTCAGCAACGAGACATTAGCGTCAGTGAGTTTTTCGCCAAAAACCGTCACCTCTTGGGTTTTGATAATCCCCGTAAGGCACTGTTGACAGCCGTGAAAGAGGCGGTGGACAATTCGTTGGATGCTTGTGAGGAAGCACATCTATTGCCCGATCTGATGATTTCCATCACACCCGTCGAGAAAACGGATAACAAGTTTGTTTTGACGGTGCGGGATAACGGCCCCGGTATCGTTGCCAAACAGGTCCCCAATATCTTTGCCCGATTGCTCTATGGCAGTAAGTTTCACACGCTCAAGATGAGTCGGGGTCAGCAGGGGATCGGCATCAGTGCTGCTGGGATGTACGGCTTGCTGACAACTGGTGAACCTGTCCAGATTATCACGCGGACCAGCGGCAAAAAACCGGCCCGGCATTACCATGTTCAGATCGACACAACAAAAAACCGGCCGGAAGTCATCAGTGATGAGGAATGTGAATTTGATTTGCCGACCGGAACCAGTGTCAGCATCACACTGGAAGGGAAGTACCTTAAGGGCAAGCAAAGTGTCGATGAATATATTTCGCAGACCGCGATGGCGAATCCGCATACAACGATCGTCTATCATGCTCCGGGCGGTGAGGTGCATGAATATCCACGACAGAATAAGGAGCTCCCGTTTTCACCCGTTGAGATCAAACCGCATCCCTACGGCGTGGAGCTGGGTGTCTTATTCAAAATGGCGCGTGAGAGTTCGAGTAAGACAATGGCTGAGTTTTTGCGAAGTGAGTTTTCACGGGTCAGCCCTCGGTTGGGTACAGAGATCGCCAAAAAGGCGAAACTGTCCGCTCGTCTAAGGCCGGTTCGAATCACGCTCAAAGAGGCCGAGCGGCTGCATGAAGCGATTAACTCAACAAAAATTATGGCCCCGCCCACGGATTGCATCGGGCCGATCGGTGAAGAAAAAATGATCGAGGGTCTGTCACGCGTGGTGGAGGCGGACTTTTATTCAAGCTGCACGCGGAAGCCGTCTGTCTATCGCGGCAATCCGTTTGTTGTCGAGGCTGCTTTGGCTTATGGCTGTAAGGACATCAAGAAGAGTAAGAATGGGGATGACAAGGAGCCTTTGATGCGGTTGGCGCGTTTTGCCAATCGGGTTCCGCTGCTCTACCAACAGTCCGGATGTGCGACCCATAAAGCGGTGTTGGAAATCAACTGGCGTAATTACGGTCTCAGCCAAAGCCGGGGTGCGCTGCCGGCCGGGCCGATGATGTTGATGGTCCATATCGCTTCTGTTTGGGTTCCGTTTACCTCCGAAAGTAAAGAGGCCGTCGCCCATTATCCCGAGATCATTAAGGAATTAAAGCTGGCGATCCAGGAGTGCGGCCGCAAACTGGGCATTCATGTGCGAAAGCAAAAACGCATTAAGGATGAACTCGTCAAGCGGAGCTATATAGAGATTTATTTGCCGCATATTGGCCAGGCCCTGCGGGATATTCTTGTACTCAAAGAACCGCAGGTCGATAAACTTGTAAACAATTTAACGAATGTATTAGAGAAAACACGCTCGTTGCCCTAAGCATTGAGGATGGAGAGATGTCAGAGGAACTTATTATCAGTATTAGCGGAATGCGGGGCTTGGTCGGGGATAATCTTTTTCCTGAAACCGCGTCCAGTTATGGAAGTGCATTCGGCACATTTCTAAAAAAACGCCATACAACAAACGAAGAACTTTCAGTCGCCATCGGACGGGATTCGCGTCCTTCCGGTCAGATGATCTTTTCAGCGGTGGCCGCTGGTCTAGCCGCTGTTGGGATTGATGTGATTGACCTGGGGATTTGCTCGACGCCCGCTGTCGGCGTGATGCTTCGGTATTTGAATTGTGCCGGGGGGATCGTGATTACCGCCAGCCACAATCCGACTCCCTACAACGGGATCAAACTGCTTCTTGAAAACGGTATTGCGCCGCCGAAAGAGATGGCTGAGCAAATTATCCAGATGTATCATGACCATCAACTTGCTTTTGTTGATTCACTTGCTTGCGGAACATTAAAACCTGATACGCGTGCCAATCATATCCATCTCGATAAAGTCCTGGGGATTATCACTAAAGAAAAAATCGCCTCAAAGCATTTTAAGGTTGTTCTGGACAGCGTTAACGGCGCCGGGGGGGTTGAAGGACTGATGCTGTTGGAGGCCCTGGGCTGTGAAGTGATTCCAATGAACATTGAACCGACCGGGATTTTTGCACACACACCGGAACCGACAGCAGAAAATCTTGTCACGCTCTGCGATAAAGTTTCTCAGAGCGCTGCCGATATCGGGTTTGCACAGGATCCCGATGCGGATCGGCTGGCGATTGTCGATGAGGGCGGTCATTATATTGGTGAAGAGTTTACACTGGCCTTGGCGTCAAAACTCGTTTTTTCTCAGATGCAGGGGCCTGCGGCGGTGAATCTTTCGACGTCACGCATGATCGATGACATTGCCGAAGACGCTGGCTGTACCGTGATCCGCACCCCCGTCGGCGAAGCCAATGTTGCAAATGCCATGGTTGAACATAACTGCGTCATTGGCGGCGAAGGAAACGGCGGCATTATTGACTTGCGAGTCGGGCCCATTCGTGACAGTTTGGTCGGTATGGCTTTGGTGCTTGAGCTTTTGGCCGAGACCGACAAGACGGTTTCACACCTTGCAGGTGATGTCGGTGGTTATGCGATGCACAAAAGCAAATATCCTGCTGATAAGAAACAAGCCGCAGCCATCATAGAAAAAGCCAAAACTGTCTTTACAGAAGCAAACGTGGATACCCGTGACGGCTGTCGGTTTGATCTTCCAGACGGCTGGATTCATATTCGCACCAGTAATACCGAGCCGATCATGCGAATTATTGTCGAAACAAAGGATCCCGCCGTCGCGAAACGGTATCTGGACACCCTTGAGGCGATCCGAGTTGATGTGCTATAATTATGCCTAACTCACTACGATCACAGAATAGAAGTATCCAGCAGGTTACTTATGTTGGTATGGCGGTCAATGTCAGCCTGTCTGTTCTGAAGATTGTCTTTGGGGTACTCGTCGGTTCCATTGCATTGTTGACCGATGGTTTTCATTCCCTGTCAGATTTGGCGACCGATGTTGCTGTTTTAGTCGGGACACATTTTGGCTCCAAAGACGCCGACCACGAACATCCGTACGGGCATGGACGGATTGAGACTTTTTCTGCTGCCCTGGTGGGATTGGTCCTGCTTGTGATCGGAGCCGTGATGATTTTCAAGGCCAGTATGCAGATCGCCCGTCTGCCGCAATCGACAGGGCACCCGTCGTCCCTCGGCTCCGTGATGATTTGGGTTTCGCTGGTTTCGGTTGTCTCGAAGGAAATGATCTATCGCTGGACGCGTAATGTTGCCATGCATACGCACAGTGCCGCCCTCTATGCCAATGCCTGGCATCATCGTTCCGATGCGCTCAGTTCATTGGCCGTACTGCTCGGTGCAATCGCGATATTATTTGACTATCCTCATGGCGATCAGATCGCGGCGATTGCCGTGGGGTTGATGATTATTTTAGTGGCTGTCAAGGTCTTCAGCGGTTGTCTTAATGAACTGACGGAACGGTCCGTCGACCAAAAGACCGTCGAGCAGATTGAAAAGATCATCGCTTCTGAAAAGCGCATTCTGGATTGGCACAAACTGCGTACGCGAAGTCTGGGGCGTGAGGTATTCATTGATCTTCACATCTTGGTGGATCCCGATCTGACCGTCACCGATGCTCATGAGATTTCAGATGGTCTTGAGCAGTCCCTGCATGACCGGATGAGTCAGCCAGTTAATGTGATGGTGCATATCGAGCCGAAAACATACTGAAAGTCAACAACGGCTGAACGTTTTATTACGCCAGCAAGCCGTAATCTTTTAATGCTTTGTGAAGTATTTCCCTTTTGGCATCTTCCAATTCTGTCATGGGCAAACGCATTTCATCGGACGCCATATTCAACATCGCCATCGCCGCCTTAATGGGGATGGGGTTGGTTGACAGTGAGAGCAGATTTTTTGAGAGCGTAAATAGCTTGCGGTGCCACTTACGAGCTGAGATCAGGTCACCTTCAAGAATCAGGTCTGTCATGGCTTTGACATCTGCCGGAACGATATTGGCAACGACGCTGATGACCCCTTTTCCGCCAACGGATGCCAGCGGCAGGGTTAGTGAGTCGTCACCGGACAGAATCGTGATGTCACAGCGTGTTGCGATTTCGCTGGCCATGTCCAGTTTGCCAGTCGCCTCTTTGATGGCAACGACATTTTCGTGTTCGGCAAGTTGGGCAACCGTTTCAGCGGTCAGCCCCGATCCGCCGCAGCGTCCGGGAATGTTATAAAGAACCATCGGAAGATCGACTTCATCGGCGATCGCTTTAAAGTGCTGATAGAACCCTTCCTGTGTGGGCTTATTGTAGTAAGGCGCTACCTGTAAAGAGGCGTCGGCACCGACTTTTTTTGCAAAGGTCGTCATTTCAATGGCTTCGGCGGTGCTGTTGGAACCCGTTCCGGCGATGACGGGGATTTGACCATCGACGACGTTAACGACATGTTCGACCACTTCCTTGTTTTCCTTGTGGCTCAGCGTGGGGGACTCTCCGGTTGTTCCAACAGGAACGATGCCGTCGGTGCCGCTTTCCAGGTGAAATTCGACCAGTTCGCTGAGTGTTTCGTAATCGACCTGCCCATCCGAAAAGGGGGTGATCAAAGCTACAAGCGTGCCGCTAAACATTTTGGATTCTCCAATTTATACCCTTAAGGGTAGTCAATGCCCGCACGTCAAATCGTCACTTACGACCGCGGCCTTACATCGCCGCAAAAAACGGGCCGTTTCAATTACAGTCACTATCATAAAGGGGTTTCAATCAGCATTTTCATTTCTTCGGTTGCCGGTCCGATGCCTGTCAGCACGGCGCGCGAAATGATACTGTGTCCAATGTTAAACTCACACAATCCTTCGATCATGGCAACCGGGCCAATATTTCGATAGGTCAGTCCGTGGCCGGCATGGACGATGAGTCCAGCGGCCATCGCCATATCACGGCCGTCCCGGAGTTCGTTAAGGCGTTTTTCGATGGCCTTATCTTTGGTCGCATTCGCATACAGACCCGTATGCAGTTCAACGGCGTCACAACCGGCCTCGGCTGTGGCAGCGATCTGTTTTTCATCGGGCAGGATAAAGGTGCTGACTAAGATACCCTTTTTCTGCAGCCGTTTAGTGATAGTAGACAGACGCTTTTGGAACTTGAGACAATCCAGTCCGCCTTCTGTGGTCAACTCCGCACGGTTTTCCGGAACGAGCGTAACCTGGTCAGGCTTGATCTTTTCAGCAATCTTGACCATCGGTTCGGCCATGCACATTTCGAGGTTGAACTTGCAGGCCACGGTTTCTTTTAAGACCTGCACATCACGGTCATTGATATGCCGCCGGTCCTGTCGCAAATGAACCGTGATTCCGTTGGCCCCCGCCAGTTCACACTGCACTGCTGCCCAGACCGGATCCGGTTCGTCGGTTTGGCGTGCTTGGCGAATCGTTGCTACATGGTCGATATTGACATTCAGTAAGGCCATAGGTTTCCCTCAAAACGGTTCGAATAAGGGGCATTATAACGCTGTAATGACTGCCTGCAAGAGGTAAAATCTTAAATTCTGATTGTTAGAGCGGTGCATCGCTCGAGGCGTTTAATGCATTGAGGCCCCGAGAGGTAAATAGGGGAATCAGTTTATTCGGAGGGTGCCCATTTGCTGAGATACGTTTTCCATTGTCCCCAGTTCTCTGAGAGAAGTTGAATACGGTCATGGGATATTTTCAAGGCCTGCTCTAAAAACATCGTGTCAATTTCTGTAATAGTACCGTTATCGATCAGGATGTGAATGAGCTTATCGGTATTATCAATTTGATTATCTGCGTTGAGGTCGTTCCACCATGGATTGCCAATCTGCCGATCCGGGCCAACAGACCAGGCCAATGCAAATTGCTGTTCGGTAGAAGCATCCGACGGTTGTTCCTCGTTGAATCGGACGCGAATGGCGTAGGCTGGATAATCAGATCTGCAGGCGAAATAAATGTGCTCGACATTGTCATTGACGCTGTCACTGTAATCCAGCAGAACCCGTTCTTTCGGATTGTCCGGATCGACACCCCATAACTCAAGACGCAGGTCTCTATCCTCATCCAGCATGCGGTTGAACGGATAGGCAGGTTGATAGATCCGGTTCCAGCAAAGCGTCGCGGTAATCATCTGATTTGGCTCTGTGACACTAAAGCCGTATGCATGCCCTGGGCCATTGCCTTGCAGGACTCGGTTGTCCCATCCAATGCTTTGAACGGAGCCGGGTTTCCCCTTTCCGGCGGTCAGTTGCTTCTGCGCTGCGAGTCCATCTAAAAGTCCCGCGCCCTGGGCATAATCCAACGGCGTTTCATGATCATCACCCGGGGCGATCCGTCCCTTATGCCAGAAGGGCAGTTTTCTTGCCGAATTCATTAGCACTGCTTTGAGAACCAGGCTTTTGCCAGGTTGGTGGAAAGCCTTATTCAGTGAAGTATCAGAAGAGGCCGTTTGCTCCAAAAGGGCAGCCGTGCCAGCGACGATGGGAGAGGCCAGTGAGGACCAATTATCTTGAATCGTATAGCCATTGGCCCGGTTACCTGATGGAACCAACGCCGTACCGGGCGCAACGATATCAGGCTTGCACCGCTGATCTTCTGTCGGGCCAACGCTTGAATTGAGCGATTTCGGAGTGGAAAAATTTCCCAAGCTGATGGTGCCATCGTCATCAGTGGTCGCATCAACAACACCCACGCCCAGCACATTGGCCCCGGCGCCCGGATACAGCGGCTTGGGGGTATAAACACTGGTTCCATTGCCAACGCTGGCGACGACCAGAAAATCTTTTTCGGCAGCGGCCTGCTCCAAAGCTCGCGTCCACCAGTCTTCAAAGATGTCTCCAAGGCTCAGGAGGATAATATCTTCCTTGATCGGGTGTCTTCCCAGTAAGTTCCGGATTGAAAATTGTTCAAACTCATAGACGTTGACAGAGGCATCCGGGCATGCACCTTGATAGTCGAAGGTTCCGATGTCCGGATGTGATGCGTTTTCATCCAAACCCAGCAAGACACCTGCGATTGCGGTCGCGTGTTCCGAAGTTCCAAATTGTCCGTCCGTTCCATCGGTAAAGGATACATCCGAATCATACAGACTGTTGTGGCTCATATTGAAACGATAGTCATTTTGCGGCTCACCGTCAACATAGGTCATGCTTCGACAGATGGTGCCAATAACGACACCTTCGCCGGTCAGATTCGGATCAGCCCTCCAGAGCGAACGGGTGTTTGTAAAGTCCAGGGCGGCCGGTTCTGTTGATAGTGTATCATCAGCAGATGCAGCTGCGACCCAACATACAAAGGCGGCGATGTATACAAATCCCCTGTATTGTGCATCGTATGACTTGAAATAGGTTTTTTTGAATATCGTGATCAATTGGTCTCCAAAACTTCGCTAAACCCGTTGGTCAGTATATCATAAAACAGGCAATAATTCAAATACATCAATCTGAAAGTGCCTCAAAACGACCCTTTCCCGAGTGTGATAACCCTTGCGTTCGGGATAAAATCTTGATATACTCTCGCGACATTCGATATTTCGGCCAAATAAGGGCTTAACAGAACTTAAAAGTCTATACAGGCAAAAGAAGATAGAATTCTATGAAAACTCTGCTGGACACTGTGCAGGTCAACGAAGCGATTCGGGAGATCGTCGAACAAATCAAATCCAATATTCCCGCACATACGGATATCGCCGTCATCGGCCTTCGAAGTCGGGGTGAAATACTGGCCCAACGCCTACACGACGCTTTAGAAAATCATTTTTCCGGACGGTTGTTCAGCGGCACACTTGATATTACCCTTTATCGCGATGATCTTAACGAACCCAAAGAGACTCAGCCGACGGTTCGCAGCACCGAAATAGATTTCGATATCACCGATAAGCTGATCCTGCTGGTTGACGATGTCCTGCACACCGGCCGCAGCGTTCGTGCCGCGATGGATGCACTGACAGATTTTGGTCGCCCGCGACTGATGCGATTGGCGGTGCTCGTGGATCGCGGCCATCATGAATATCCCATCTGTGCCGATTATGTTGGCCTGAAGACGGAAGTGGATCAATCACAGTCGGTTTGTGTCCATTTTACCGAGATGGACAAGGAAGACCGGGTGACCTTGGAGTGATGCGAGAAAAGAAAAAAAATAAAAAGTTTCAGTGGTCGCATAAACATCTCATCGGTCTCAGCGACCTGAGCCGTCAGGAGATCGAGTTTATCCTTGATACGGCACAGGGCTTTGAGAAGTTCAGCACGCGTTCGATCAAAAAAGCCCCAACGCTGCGGGGTAAAGTTGTCGTCAACATGTTTTTTGAAGACAGCACGCGCACACGGAACAGTTTTACGCTGGCGGCCAGTCGGCTCAGTGCCGATGTGATCGAGTTCAGTAAAAAAGTCAGTGCTGTCAGCAAGGGCGAAACACTGATCGATACCGCACGCAACCTGGAGGCGATGGGGGTTGATATTGTCGTGATCCGTCATAGCGCCGGAGGTGCTCCCAAACTATTATCCCGCTCCATCAATGCCTGTGTGGTCAATGCCGGTGATGGGTTTCATGAGCACCCGACACAGGCGCTGCTGGATGTCTATACGATTCGCCGCCAGCGAGGCTCGCTGGACGGCCTTAAGATCGGGATTGTTGGCGACATTGCGCATTCCCGCGTGGCTCGCAGCGATATTTATGCTATGACCAAACTCGGTGCGGAGGTAACACTGATCGGCCCGCCGACACTGATGCCCGGTGGTGTTGAGAATCTCCCGGTGAAAGTTTCTTACAGCCTCGATGATGTTATCGAGGACCTTGATGTGATCAATATGCTGCGCATTCAATTTGAACGAATGGGCGGCAATCCCTTCCCGTCGGTTCGTGAGTATTCGCATTATTTCGGCCTGACGGTGGATCGGATGAAACGCGCCAAGCCTGATATTACGGTGATGCATCCAGGTCCGATCAATCGGGGCCTGGAGATTGAATCGGAAGTGGCGGATGGCCCCAACAGTGTTATTTTGAAACAGGTGGCCAATGGGTTGGCGGTTCGCATGGGGGTTCTTTTTCTGGTGAACCAAGCCGCAATCCAACAGGGGAAAGAAGAATAAATGGCAGATCCGATTCCCGAAAAATGGTTGATTAAAAACGGTCGTTTGATAGATCCTAAGAACCAGATTGATCAGGTGACGGACTTACTCATTGATGATTTCAAGGTGGTTAAGATAGCGGACACCCTGAATGACCCGGCGATTCGTACGATTGATGCGACTGGTAAGATTGTCGCTCCTGGCTTGATTGACATCCATGTCCATTTTCGCGAACCGGGTGATGAAGAGGAAGAGACCATCGCTTCCGGTTCGGCTGCGGCGGTGGCAGGCGGCTATACCTCGGTGGTATGTATGCCCAATACAAATCCACCTATTGACGAAGCGACGGCCGTTGAGTATGTCCACCGCATGGGACGCCAGGCCCGTAAGACCTTTGTCTATGTGATGGGGGCGATTACGAAGAATCGTGCGGGTCAGGAACTGGCGGAGATGGGGCTGATGACCCAGGCCGGAGCGGTGGGGTTCACCGATGACGGTTGCGGCGTACAGGATGCCGGCACGATGCTTCGGGCGATGAAGTATAGTTCAATGTTTAATCGGGTGATCTCCCAGCATTGCGAGGATCGTTCGCTGGCCAAAGATGGCGTCATGAATGCCGGGTACAAAGCAAGCGTTTTGGGACTCCCCGGGGTGGATCCGCTGGCCGAGGAAATGATGCTTTGGCGGGATATTCAGCTTACTAAGAAAACAAAGGCGCGCTATCATGCGCAGCATATTTCGACTGCCGGTTCGGTTGAGATCATCCGCGAAGCCAAGCGTCAGGGACTCCCTGTAACCTGCGAGGTGACACCCCACCATCTATTGCTGACCGAAGAAGCCGTTGCCGATTATGACTCAAACTTCAAAGTCAATCCCCCGTTGCGGACGCAAAAGGATATCGAATCCCTCCGACAGGCGGTGGCGGATGGGATTGTCGATGCACTGGCCACGGATCACGCTCCGCATCTCCAAAGCGAAAAAGAGCTGGAATTCCTTTCCGCACCCTGCGGGATGGTGGGGATCGAGTGTGCACTCCCGCTTTACCGAAAGGCGCTGATTGATACCGGTGCCTGCGATTGGTCTCAGATGCTGGCGATGCTGACCTGGCGTCCTGCAGAGATCATTAATGCACAGAAGGGCAGTTTAGCAGTAGACGACCGTGCCGATATTGTCATTATCGATCCCGATGCTCAGTGGTCGATCGATGCAAATAAATTCTATTCCAAGAGTCGCAACTGTCCGTATCAGGG
>CALKKA010000160.1 GCA_937995495.1 uncultured Phycisphaerae bacterium | reverse complement strand
TGGATAAATGTGACGAAAACATCATGCACCACATCTTCAGCGACGGATCTTTCTTTCAAAAGCCCCGATGCGATTCGCAGCAGGTCATCTCTGTACTTTTCATAGATCTGACAAAAAGCGGATTTGTCGCCTTTTTTGACCTTCCAGATGAGTAATTTGTCTTCCAGCACATCAAATCCTTGTCATAACCGATATTACGAACGCTCGTTATATATACAACACCGTAGAGGGGCATTTTACCTTAAAAAAAATAAAAAAAAGCCCCGGTTTTTAACCGCGGCTTTTGTCTCAAAGGTGCTGTCGTCAAGGTTGAATGTCTATTACTGTCTGAAAGACGCTGTATTTAGAGGGCTCCTGATCTGCCCGTATTCATTGAGTAGAAAGTCATGATACCTGAAAATTGCTGACTGGAAATCCTGTTATGGAAACGATAGATCGTTTCCGGCAGGGGAGTGCCTCTGTTGTTTCGGTCATTCGCCGACCAAAAGACAGGAACGGAGTCAAGGTTGAAAAACGCATTGATCCATTCACCGCCAACTGTCATATCAGACAGATAACGGGCCTCATCCTCTCCGGCCCAGTCAATAGTGCAAGTTCTCTCAGGGGTGTGGTTTTCTGAGACAAACTCACTCAAACAGAACGGCGATTTAAGATATTTTGCTTCTTCAGCAGACAATTCGTTCTCTTCGGCGTATCGGCTATTGCCGGCATATGCGCCGAAACCGGCAGCACGGCTCATAAGAATCGGGTCTAGAGATAAAGAAGTATTCAGTGAGATACCAGCTTGTATGTTTCCAGCCAGAAGCAGCCCGGCTATTGCAATAAATGATATATAATTTCTCATAGTATCGTTTCCTTGAAAAATTGCATAATAAAAATAAATTGAGTCATTGCTGGAGTATGGAGTTTTATTCCTTTTTCAAGAAAAGAACCGAACCGAGGGCAAGGATAAAAAATGTGGCCGGTTCGGGGACGGTCATACTTCCACTGAAAGTACCGCTGACGACGGGAGAGTCATTATTGCTGTTCAAGATCATCTCTGCAATATCGATACCGCCCTGTAGTGTCAGGGAAAAGTCTAATCCAGATACAAACTCTTCACCTTTGATCCATTGAATTATTGTGATATCTTCCTGAGAAATCGAATAAAGCGACGCTGTTGTACCGACAATGACGATCGTTCCTGTGTTCAGATCTCCTGAGAATATTTCTTTACTGTTTTCCTCTCCTGTTCGGACTGTGATTGTCTGTGACACTGGGGTAATGGTTCCTGTATAAATCGGTATGTCAAAATAATAATAAGGATCACTGTTTAGTGTTACAGCAATATCCGGAATGTAAACTCGCGCATTGTCCAGCGATTTGTCCGTGGTTCCCTGGACAGTATCAATGCCGACTGGTTGATTAAAAGAGAATGCACTGGCTTCGGAGTTGTAAGACCAATTGCCGCCCTTATCACTTGAAAAACTGATGTCAAGACCTGCGTGAACAGATGCTGCCAAACTCAAAACAATTAACAATACAACCAACTTCTTCATTGCTCGCTCCATTTCTTTTATGTCTCTCTGTCTCGTAGTTGAATATTATCTGCCTCCGTGGCATCCAGATTGTAGAGTTGTTCGTCTTCTTTTGTCTGCCGCTTAAGTTGGTTGAGAGAGGAGAGTCTCAAAATTTTCAAAACACCGCGTTTTGGGCCTCATCGAGCAGGTATTGTGTCCTGCCTTAATTGATGGTCCCGCCGACAGAACTGAGCGGGTCCTATAATTGGAAGAATAACAAAGAGATGAAAAGACACAAAAAAAGCCCCGGGGTTAACCGGGGCTTTTATCTCAGAGGTGCGTCGTCAAAGGTGTTAATCAACGCTGCATTGTCAAAGTTGCGAGTCGTATGCCATCCAATGGGACGGCGTTGTTATTTTACAAACTCCACATTCAGCATGTGGGTCGAGCAGGACACGCACGGGTCATAGGCACGAACCAGCATTTCCATTTTCTGACGCAAGGCGTCCTGACCCTCATCCATATACTGCGGGACCAGTTTCTCGAAGTCCTTCTGGATATTGGCGTGATTCTGATTGGTCGGGATGCAGCAGTTGCCCCAGACGCATTCGCCGTTTTTGTCGAACTCATACGCATGAAACAGGATACCGCGCGGCGCCTCGATCGCTGCATAACCGCGACCGGCTTTCGGGGTCATATCGACCTTTTCGAATTGGGTGCCGCTTGTCAAAAGCTTGTCGATGATCTCCAACGAGGCTTCGACCACATGCGCCGCTTCGATCAGCTGCGCGACATTATTCATATACGGATTGCAGTTATCGGTCGTCATGCCGAACATCTTTTCGACTTCTTTGGCCAGCGGGCTCAGGAACGGCGACTGGTTTTTGTAGCGGGCGATGGCACCGGCGAAATACGAATCACGATGCCACTTGGCCCACTTGGCGGTAGACTGCGGCGAGACATATTCGTTCGCAACGCTTTCCCATTGGTTGACGGGCATGTCGCCGTCACCATTGCAGTCGGTGCTGGTGATATCGCCGTGATAGAACGAGTACTCGGTCAGCGTGCCTTTATAGGCCGGGTGCGTCTGCTTGAGTGAGACATACTCGGTTTCACGGTCAAAAGCCGGCAGATTCTCGGCAACGCTCAGCACAACCTTACAGATATCGACCAGATCCGGTACGATGGCTGTGAGACCGGCCTTCAATTCGGTCAGTTCCTCGACGGTCGGGACCTTGGTCATGCCGCCGGGGGTCAGTGTGATCGGATGCGTGATACGGCCGGCGATCAGGGCGGACATTTGATTGGCGACGCGGTGACACTTGATAATCTTTAAGACGGCATCGGTGGCCTTGGGGACCAGCGGCACAACGGATTTTTCCGCGAACAGGTCGGGCGCAACCAGGTAGCCAACATGCAGGACATGGCTCTGAAGCTGTTCGGAATAGTGCATCAGGTGACGGACCAGGTCGGTCTGCTCGGTTACTTCCAGGCCGAGCGCATCTTCGACGGCTTTGGTGGCGACCAGCGAATGGCTGATCGAGCAGATCCCGCAGATGCGAGATACGATGGTTTGGATGTCGTCATAGCGACGGCCTCGAACCATGGCCTCAAAGAATCGCGGCGCCTCCGGCACCTGCCACTCACATTTCTCGATGGTCCCGTCATTGACATTGACCACGATATTGCCGTGGCCCTCGATACGGGTAACATGATGGACATTAATATCAATATTCGTGCTCATAAGAAGGCCTTCTATTTAGTGTTAAACAATACCATTTTCTGTTTCAGATCATCGACCGTCAGGTCGTACTTTTCCATGACTTCCTGTGCGGCTTCGACATTCGGATCGTCAACCGTGCCGCGGCAGCCAAAGCATCGCCATCCAGCCGTCGGGCAGGGCGCTCCGCAACCGGCCCGGGAGATCGGCCCCAGGCAAATCTCATTATATTCGTAGCGGCAGATGGTTTCCTTCGCCTTACACTCGACGCAGACCGGGTAGTCTGGCACAAAGGGGGTTTTCCCCACCAGCAGAGACCGGATGATCTGTGCAAATTCAGACCCTTCGATGGGACAGCCGTGGATCTTGAAATCGACCTCAACGACTTCATCAACGGCCTTGGTCACTTCGGTATTCAGGTGGGGCATCTGGGCGTCTTTGCCATAGACACATTCGCGGACCTCGTTCAGGTCAAAGTTGTTCTTGATCTTGTTAACCCCGCCGATGGTGGCACAGGCCCCCAAGGCGATGAGGATCTTGGCCCGACTGCGGATAACTTCCAGCTTTTGGGCATCTTCCGGACGAGTGATCGAACCTTCGATGATCGCGATGTCATACTCATGACTCTGTTCGCTCATAGCCTCACGCCATTCGACCACATCCACCAGGTCGATCAGGTTCAAAATTTCTTCTTCAAGGTTGACAATCTGTAGCTGACAACCTTCACAGCATGCAAAATCGAATATCGCTACTCTTGGTTTACTCATATTAGATCGCCTCCGGCACATGGGCCAAGTCGCTGTAACGGAAGACCGGCCCGTCCTGGCAGACATAGTGCTCATTCATCTGACAGTGGCCGCATTTTCCGACACCGCATTTCATTCTTCGTTCCAGATTGACAAAAATATTTTCTTGCGGCACCTCTGCCTCAGCCAGCGCCATCAGCACGAATTTGTACATAATGGGAGGGCCGCAGACCAGTATCTGGCTGTTTGGCAGGTGGCTTTCGACCTTGGGGATCAGCGTAGTGACGACCCCGACATTGCCGTTCCAGCAGTCGTGGCCTTCGTCGATGGTTTCCATAACCGTCATATCCTTGCGTTCTTCCCAGAGGGCGATCTCTTCACGGAACAGCCGCATTTCGTGGCACTTGGTTCCGATCAGGATGGTGATATCGCCGTAGTCGGCCCGATGGTCCAGTGCGTAGCGGATGAACGACCGCTGCGGCACCAGTCCGATACCGCCACAGATGAAGACCAAGTCTTTGCCCTTGGCTTCTTCGAGAGGATAGGTCGAACCATAGGGCCCGCGGATACCGAGTTTGTCGCCGACTTCAAGACCGTGGATAACTTTGGTTAAACTGCCGACATTGCGGACCACCAGTTCCAGGCCTTTTTGAGTGGGTGAGGACGAGATCGAGATCGGCGCCTCGCCGATACCCGCAACCGAAGCTTCCACGAACTGACCGGGGATATAATCAAAATCCTCACCGGAATCTTTTTCCAGATGCATAAACAGCTCGGTGCCATTGAGCATCCGGCGTTTGGTGATCGTGCACAGTTCAGGCAGGTAAATATCTTTGTTGCCGTTACTACATTCACACATTAGTGTTTCTCCTATATTTTCAAACAAATCAATTAGCGAAGTTCAGTCGTTTCCAGAATCGTGTTATAGACCTCGACCGGGTTAGCGATCTTGGCGGTGCAGGCGGTAACGCAGCGTCCGCAGCCCACACAGGCGATCTGACCATCAATTTTACCCGGCACATATTTGCCCTTACGGTAGAGACGGTGACGAAACCGGTCCGCGCGTTTTTTGCGGAAGTTATGGTCGCCGGCGACCGTGGCGAAATTGGTCAGGAGGCAACCGTCCCAGGCGCGGCAGCGGGTTCCGGTTTTCAGATCCCAATTGACCTCATCCTGCACATCGAAGCAGTAACAGGTCGGGCAGACTTGATTGCAGCTGCCGCAGGAATAGCACAGGCGCGCTCTTTCTTCCCAGACCGGGTGATCATAGGCCTTTTCCAAAAGTTTGGGGAGAAAGGAAGGTTTGCATTCAAGCTCGTGCTTATTCAGAGCAGCGATATTTTTTTCATGAACCGCTTCGCGCTTTTTCAGATCTGCGTCGGTTGCTTCATTGGCCCCGCTCATCATATCCACCAGCGCTTGCCCCTTGTCGGTCGCGGCATCAACAACATACGCGTCCCCGATAGCGGTCAGCAGAATGTCGTATCCTGTGTCGCAGGTGGCGCTGTTCATCGATGCGGCAAACACATTCTTGCTGTCAGTGACAACATCGCAGGCGATGATCGTGATGTTGTTGCGGCGGTTCATGTAGTGCGTGTCGTATTCGCCCTGACTGAATAACTCATCCATCTGATTAATGGCGATCATGTCATAGGGGTGTACGCCGAGAAGAACCATTTTCTCATCCGGCTGTACGCTTTCGGCAGCGCCCGCCACCTCGAAGTTCATCAGGGCTTCCCTTTGCGGGAGCATATACTTCTTCGGGGGTAGAATCGTGACATCGTAGTCCAGACGAAGCGCATTGGCGTCGGTCAGTTCACCAAACGCGAACTTGTCATCTTTGGCCTGAACGCCGACCACGTTCTGGTCCGAATCGACCAGCGCGGCAACAAACGACTTGAACTGTTCTTTTGTAACGGTGCTTACACTCATGGTTTCGGTTTCCTGTTCTATGACCTGTTTTTATTATTGATTACATATAGTATGGCAATGTGCCCAGCTCCATGGCCAGGTCGATCGTCACCACCTTCATGGAACGTGGGACAACCAGATAGCAGGGGGACAGGTTCAATATCCCCTTAACATGACATCCAACCAACATGTCAACAACCGACTGAGCGGCGTCAGCAGGTACGGCCAGGATCGCAAGGTGAATATCAAGGTCTCTAATCATACTGATTTTCGAAATATCTTCTACGACATTCTTGCCGACTTTTGTACCGATTTTACTGGGTTCATTGTCAAAGATCGCAGCGATATCAAATCCGAACATCGAAAACCCCGGATATTCGGCAATGGCGGCACCCAACCGGCCCGCACCGATCAGGGCGGCCTTTTGGGTAATATTCAATTTCAGGATGCTGCGGATCTGTTTGGCCGTCGAAGATACCGGGTAACCGATGCCGCGTGTGCCGAACGCTCCAAAATAGGACAGATCCTTGCGTATCTGGGGCGGTTTCAGGTGTAGTCGCTCTGCGAGGTGAATGCTTGAGATCGTGTCCTGATGCTCAGTTTTCAGCATCGAAAACGCCCTTAAGTACATCGGCATCCGTCGAATCGTCTCATCTGGTATCTTATGGTATTTCATCGCTGCCTAGCTCTTCTCAATTCCACAAAAACCTCGTGCTTGTGTTCACATTCACAAGCATAATGATAGTATATATTATCCAGTTTCAGGGTCAAGAGAAAATATAGTGAAGTTTTTATAAAAAAATATATTGAAATATCGAGAACTCTCGATATATAGATTCGTATGGTAACTAATGGCTTTGGAGAACAAGGTGAAAAAATGGGAATGACAATGGAAAAGTTGGATTTATTGCCGGATGAGGCATTCGAGAAGGCGGCGGACTGCCTGAAAGTGATGGCGCACCCGGCACGGCTGAAGATGGTCAACATTCTGATGCAGGGCGAGTTTGCAGTGCACGAGATCGCCGAGGCGTGCGGGGGCAGCCCGAACCAGACATGCGAGCATCTGCGACTTTTGAAAGGGCACGGTTTGCTGGACAGCGAGCGAAGAGGCAGGACGGTCTATTACCGGATAGCCTCGCCGCAACTACCGGGTTTGATCGAATGTATTCGAAAGAATTGTCAGAATTAGAACGCACGGGAGAATGGTATGGCCTCAAATAAACGCGTATTAATTGTCGGGGGTGTAGCGGGCGGGGCGTCTGCGGCGGCACGATTGCGTCGGTTGGATGAACATGCGGAAATCATCATGTTTGAACGCGGCGAGCATATTTCGTTCGCCAATTGCGGCTTGCCATATCATATTGGGGGTGTGATTACTGAGCGGGACCGATTGTTGGTGCAGACGCCGGAAACAATGCATCAGCGGTTTAACATCGATGTACGAACGCAAACCGAAGTGGTTAATATCAACTCAATTGACAAACAAATATCAGTTCGGGATCTAAAGACAGATCGCCAATACACAGAGTCTTATGATGCACTGATTCTCAGCCCGGGCGCCGAGCCGATGCGACCGCCCATTCCAGGGGCGGATTCGGCCAAGGTCTTTACGCTGCGAAACATCCCGGACATGGATGCAATCAAAAAGGTTGTCGATGACAACAAGGCCAAACATGCCGTGGTCATCGGCGGCGGCTATATTGGTTTAGAGATGGCAGAAGCTCTGATCGAACGGGGCGTTGAAGTATCGTTGGTCGAGTTGGCGCCGCAAGTAATGGGGACGGTGGATCCCGAGATGGCCGCACCGCTGCATCAGGAACTTCAACTGCACGGTGTGGACCTTAGGCTCAATACGAGCGTTGAAGAAATGGAATCGACCGAAGCCGGTCTGGATGTTCGCTTGAGCAATGGAGATCTGCTGAAAACGGATATGGTGATTATGGCCATCGGCGTCCGGCCTGAAACAACGCTGGCAAAAGAGGCCGGTTTGGATATTGGACAGCGAGGCGGCATCACTGTCAATGAAAAGATGCAGACCAGCACTCCGGATGTTTACGCCGTGGGCGACGCCGTCGAGGTGACGGATTTTGTTGGGGATTTTCAGACGGTGATACCCCTGGCCGGTCCGGCCAATCGGCAGGGACGCATCGCGGCCGACACCATCTGCGGCATTGAAAGCAGCTACAAAAACACACAAGGCACGGCGATCTGCAAAGTGTTCAATCTGGCGGTTGGCATGACAGGCATGAATGAAAAGAACCTTAAACGTAATGGTTTGCCTTATGAAAAGATCTATGTGCATCCGGCCAGCCATGCTGGCTACTATCCGGGTGCAATGCCGATCAGTTTAAAGCTGTTATTTGATCCCAAAGACGGAAAGATTCTCGGTGCACAGGCTGTTGGCGCAGACGGAGTGGATAAACGCATTGATGTGATCGCCGTGGCAATGCGAGCGGGACTGACGGTACAGGATTTAAAAGATTTGGAGCTCTCTTACGCACCGCCCTATGGGTCTGCCAAGGATCCGGCCAACTATGCCGGTTTTGTGGCTTCGAATGTCATTAGCCACGACATGCCCCTCTGTCATGCCCAAGACGCCATGGCTCCGGAAGACACCCAACTTCTGCTGGATGTGCGAACTCCGGCAGAAGTACAGGCCGGGACCATCCCCGGTGCGGTAAATATCCCAGTGGACCAACTGCGGGATCGACTGGATGAACTTCCCAAAGATAAAGAACTGCTGGCGTTCTGTCAGGTGGGGCTTCGGGGATATCTGGCGACACGCATTCTTCAACAAAATGGATTTAATTGCAGGAATCTTTCCGGCGGCTACAAAACCTTTAGCGCCGTTAAGGCGATCGCAGAACCAGAAGATTTACTGAGGAATAAAATGAATACTGAAAATAAACAGCATCACGAAACAAAAGAAACACCCGCTGCTGAGGTCGTTAAGGAAATTGACGCTTGCGGCTTGCAGTGTCCGGGGCCAATTATGAGGCTCAAAGAAGCTGTCGATGGGGTTGGTCGCGGTCAGGCCGTGCGCGTTGCTGCAACGGATGCCGGCTTTGCCAGTGATGTCAAGGGCTGGTGCGAAAGTACGGGCAATGAATTAGCGGACATAAAAGCCGAAGGCGGAAAGTATATTGTGACTGTTGTAAAAGGATCGGCTTGTCCGATGGCGAAAGGGCAGGGAACCAACAGCAAAAAGAAAACAATGGTCGTCTTCAGTGGCGACTTTGACAAAGCCATGGCCGCATTCATCATTGCCAACGGTGCCGCCGCGATGGGCAGTGAGGTAACAATGTTCTTTACCTTCTGGGGATTGAATATTCTGCGCCGGTCCGAACATGTACCCGTTGAGAAAAATATGATCGAAAAAATGTTCGGTTGGATGATGCCGCGCGGCGCAACCAAGCTGAAGCTGTCCAAAATGAACATGGCCGGGATGGGCACGCAGATGATGCAGGGGATTATGAAAAAGAAAAATGTCCTGTCACTGCCCGAACTGATTGAGACGGCCAAACATAACGGGGTTCGGCTGGTAGGGTGCACGATGACGATGGACCTGATGGGCATCCGGAAGGAAGAACTCATCGACGGCGTCGAAGAAGGTGGCGTGGCCATGTATCTCAATCAAGCTGAAGCCGCCGGTGTGAACCTCTTTATTTAAAATTGCGGCCTTTACCGTGTTTGCCGAACGAGTTTTTCGCCGTTCTTTTCGAACTCAACCTGGGTCCGGGTGATCCGGCTGATGATGTAGCCGTCCACGATATCCCCCACGCCGTAGACCTGTTTTGAAATAATCGCCGAGGGGCTTTTTTCATTATAGACAATGCCGCTGACGGCCAGTTTTTGCGGGATCTTCGGCAGAGAAAGGGTATTCATTGAAAAAACCTTGATGTCCAAAAAAGAAACGGCAAAGATCATCCAGACGATCAGATTTCCAGACAGCAACACCGAAAGCTTGCCCTTGGAAAGTTTCTTCTTTTTAGACCGCTTCCCCGTGGAATCCGAAGAATCCACACTGGGCATCGAGTCTTGTCTTAAAAATGCTAATGTCATTGTATTTCAGCTCAATAATTCCACTTCGCATCTGACATATCGTCGTGAACACCCGACCTGATAACTTGAAAAAGCATCTGTTCCGTATAAATTCAGGGAAAATTCTAGACATGGGGTCCCATAAATAAGAAAAAAGGCCTTAAATACCGTTCAACATGAACATCGCAGAATAAACTGTAAAGGCCATGCAGCCAGTATTGACCGTGGCTGTTGATAAAGTCGGGTATCCTCTGGCCGCTTTGATCTATTCGCTTTCAGGTGCTTCGGTTTCGAGTTGGGTCGCCAGTTCCAGCAGTTTGCCGGCGGTCATCGTATTGGCGGCGCTCCCGGCTGCTTCGGTCAGGGGGTGCTTCGCTTTGTCCAGTTCTCCGGTGCCCAGATACTGATAGCCCAGCAAGAGTTGATAATCTGAGTTGAATGGTTCGTTCCCTGCGGCCGCTTCAAACTGTTGGATCTGTTCGGTCAGGACCGCTTCGTCTTCGTACAGTCCGCGCGGATAATAAACGGTCAGCTCATCTTCCGGAATCTGTGCCACCGCCTCGCGCAGGACGCTGGCTGCATGGGAATAATCACCATTGGCAAACAGGGCTTGGCTGTAAGTAAAGGGCAGGATGATATCATCCGGCGACAGCAAAACGGCTTCGCGAAGTTGCAGAACGGCATCAGCATAATTTCCTGCTTCGAACAATTCCACAGCACGCGCAAAGCACAGGTCCGCAGCCGATTCAAATTCAGGCTCATCCAGCGGCTGTTCAGCGGCGTAGACGGATTGAGAAGCACCGCTCTGGCCATAACCGGAGGTCTGGATATCATTAGTGTAATAGTTGTATGTGTTATAGTTCACGTTCTGATACGGCTCTGTAATGACATGTGTGCCGTACCAGTAATACGGGTGGCAGCCGTACCAGTAGTACCGGCGATATCGGTAATAACTGGGCCAATACCCACCGATGCTGACATAGAGGTACTTTCGGTGATAGGAGGGGTAATAATACGACAGGCCATAGTAAGGTTGATGTCCGATTGGATAGCTGCACCAGGAATGCCGATAGCGATAGGGCAGATAGGCCACACGCCCGCAACTGGCGTTGGACCAGTTAAACGAGAAATAGTAGCCGCTGTGGCTTTTCCAGCCGGAGCGGTGGTGGACAGAGCTGATATCGTTACACAGTCGCCGCGTTGAAATATGCGGCCGTGGATTCGACGCCGTCACATTCCCCTCGACAACCACATTATGGTCGCCGTTGATAACAATCTGTGACTCGCCACTGCGACGCTGTCGAGAACCCGGTCGCCGGTTGCTCAGTTCACGCGTTGTAACAAGGGTGGCATCCGTGTTCCTGCCGGCTTCGCTTCGCGAATTCCTCGATTCGAACGAGGGTCTTTCAATGGATGTTCTCTCTGTTTCGGTGCCGCCGACCCGACTCGGCTCAGTGCCTCTGCGGGCAGATCGCCGTGCCGTCTTTCGCTCAACGACCCGTGCGGCCGATGAGGTTTTCACATCGGCTCTGATTCTGTTTGTCCGTGCGGAAAGATCATGGGGAGCAATCCGTCCGGTGCTGCTTTTTGTGGTCTTTTCGCCAACCTCGATGATCTTCATACGCGATGTTCGTGCATCCGCTCGCTTGGGGGTCGGGCGAGTCGTTTTGGCTGTATCCCGGGTCGATGCACGCCCGTGAACTTCAAATGTTGTATTGGAAGTTTGGGTTGACGAAGAACGCAAGAGGGTTTTTGTTTTCTGTCGCGGTGTTGTGGGCGCCTGGATCTTACGGGTCACACTGGCCGAAGTAGCGTTGCCGCTTGAGGACCCCGGTAAAGTCGACCGGATCGACCTGCTTGAGGATGCCCTCCTTGCATTGCCAGGTGTGATCCTCCGGGAAGTACGGTTGGCGCCGCTTCTGGAAGGGGTTGTTACAGTACGTCTTTGTGATGCAGAGGAGCGGCTTCTCGTGGGTGTACTTGCGACTTCAACGGTCCGGTTAACCGGTCGCGACCGGGTTGCCCTGCTTTGAGTCGAACGGCTGGAGACCGAACGAGAAGATCTAGACCTTGAAGGCGTCGGTGTAGCTGATCTCTTAGGTTTGGAACTCGAAGACCGCGAGGATGCCTTGGGGGCGGTTGACGCCGTCGGTGTCTTCGCCGGGGTCGATCGCCTGTTCTGAACGGACTGTGATGAACGAGACGACCTCGATGCGGCCGGGGTCGATCTTTGGGCCGGCGCAGATTGCCTGGCAGATTGCCTCGGCGCCGGTGCGGCTTTTGGCGCTCTGGAGGGCGCTGATGATCGAGTGGGTCGAGATGCTTGGGGTGCGGACTTCGTTTGCGATCGTCCAGCGGATCTCGAATTGGATCCGGCCCGGTTGCTGCGTCCAAATCCTGGCACGATCAATAGCGAACCCAGAAATACGATTGCCGTAATGAAAACAAGTTGTTTATGGTTTCGCATGTCAAGTCTCCTTTCCCTGGCGGCAGAACCGGCTTTCGCCTTTTCCTCGCACGCCAAACAACATTTCCTTGTCTATCTAAAGATGCTTTGCGTTGGAGAATTCTTAACAATTTATAGTTATTCTTTTTTCGGTACTCTTGCCGGACTGAGAAATTGATCCAGTACTTTAACGCCACGCTGGCAGACACTGATCATCACGTGCCGTTCTTCGTCCGTCATATTGATCGAGTCAAAGAGCGCCTTGATTCGCTGGCTTCGCTGCTTGAAGATCGTTTCCAGTTCGGCCCGGCCCTTGTCCGTCAGTTCAACCAGCGTCACGCGCTGATTTTCCGGACTGATGGTCTTGGATACCAGTCCCAACTCTCGCCAAAGCTTTGTAAGGGTCATCGAGATCGTGCTTTCACTGACGTTCGGCCAGGCCTCGGCGATCTGCGTGACCGTCATCTGGCCGCGTTCTTTCAATAAGTGCAGGATCAAGGCCTCACGTTCGGTCAGCGCGCCGGCCGGCGCCATCTCTTCCTGAATCGCGCGGATCATCCGCATCCGTAAAGCCAACTCATGTACCGACTTCTCAAGTTCAGGACCCATTCGCTGTCTTCCTCCTATATCAAGGTTCCCTGTTCCCACGCGCCGATTTTAGATTTCAAATAGCTGTTCTAATAATATTCGCGCGAATTAACTTTTCCTTAACTAATACAACTGTACAGTTCACTGTCTTGTTCATGTGTTTCCATCTATTATATACGCTGAGCAAGGGTTTTGTTACACGAAAACTTTAGATTTTTAAAATTTCAATTTCCGAAGTTTTTACGTATTAATGTTTTTAAGTTATAAGGCCTTATCAATGAAAGTCT
>CALKKA010000159.1 GCA_937995495.1 uncultured Phycisphaerae bacterium | reverse complement strand
CGTGGTCAGTTCTTTTGGCTCTGGAATAAAGTAGCCGGTACACAGGTCACAATAGCCGCACATGGCATAGGCATGAACGCACTTGACCGCAGATTCATTCAATACGCAATGGGTGGCGCAATTGCCGCAACCGATGCATTTGTATGGGTCGATCTGCCAGACATGGTTATCCTTGCGTCCCTTGGCCAACAGAGCCGCGGCGGCGGCACCGAGTCCGGCCAAAGCGGCTGTCCAGAGACCCTCCCGCAAGAATTTTCGACGCGGCAAATTGTCAGGATTTTGATTTTCCATTTTGCTTTTTAATCAACTGTTTAAATGATAACGCTCTTGGCAACGCACATCCATTCAGCGAACCACAACCACGACAGCCGACATGCCCTTTCGGATCGATACAGGACTGACTTGTTGTTTTCTCTCGCATCAAAAGACGGAATGAGAGCACTGAGATCAACCCCATCACGGCCCATCGCAGTCCAGCAGTGAAACAACCCCGTCTTGATACTGTTCGCTTGTCAGATTTCATTTTTTCTCGAATACCCTTATCACATTTCGGAGTGTATCCAGCACATAAATGCGTCCTCGCCCATCGGCGTCCAGATCGAATCCCTTGGCCTTGCATTCCTCGGGGGTTTTACAGACGCGCAGGGGCTCGATCCATCCTAACTGATCCGGGCCCGCTACTACGCCAACAAACTCGCCATCCGCATCATAGACCTTGACTCGCACGAGCCCCTTTTCCGCCGTCACAAATCCGCCATCCGGCAGGATCGCCAAGGCCACCGGGTTACAGCATCCACTGAACCCTGCGATGTCAACGCCGGAGGTTCCCCAATACCACTCACGGTCCCCCTCAACGGTATAGGCTTCGATCCAATGACGCCCCGGATTGACCACACGCAACAGACCGTCCGGATAGGATGCAATATCAAAGTAGGCACTGGGAATCACAATACCGGGAATATTTCGGTCCGGATCCTTTTGCCCGATCTTTCCAACGATCTTGCCATCGCGATCAAACCGCCAGATAAACTTATTGACGGCGTCGGCAACAAAGACATTCGTTTTATCCGTTGCAATCGAGGTTAGAATCGCATTGTTGGCGGGAACGATCCATCGAGCCGCTTCAACTCCCATCGAATCTATGAAAAGGATAAAATTGTCCACGCAAATGATCATTGTATCGTTGGAATCAATTTCAACACATGTTGGGGGAGAACCAGTCTCAATCGTTTTTGATGTAACAAAATCGGGCTCATAAATAACGATTTTTTCATCTCCGGCAATATAAACTTTACCATCGGAGCCTATCGCAATTGCGGTTGTTTTATCGAAATCTGTTTCGATCGCCTCGCCAATCTGCTCATAGATGATAAGCCCGGGGTCGATCTTGGCATACGACTCTATGTCATACCTGTATTCGGGTGCCAGCTTTGACTTGGTATCGGAAGCATCAAACAAGAAAAATGCCACCAGTCCGGCGCCAATTGCCACAACCAAGACAAGGCCGGTTAAAATCCCCGATTGAATTTTACCCGTTTGATTTTTCATAAATATATTTTAGTCCATTTAAAAGCTAAAAACAATGTTTCTATTATTTCATCGCCACATCCAGACAAACCATTGTTGTCAAATCGCGGGCAAGCAACCGCCCTGCTACCAATACCGGCGGACCCCAGCTTTCATGACCCTCAAGCGCTTTTGTCTGCGCCAGTTGATTAAATCGGTTCGGTGTTGCTTCGATCAGTGACAGTACACCGTCGTCATCAAGAATATAGATCAACTCATTGGCAATGATATATGGACCCAATCCATAAGTATTTTCCGAACCACTGGTCCAGATAATTGTGCCGGCCGTATCCATACACACCAACTGCTTGTCCGGACGGACTCCATAGATGTGCCCCTTGTAATGGATTGGCGTCTGCTGGTCGGAACCAAATGTTTCCGGTGGCAGTTCAAACAACACGTTCGGGATAATCTTATTATCCTTGTTTTCCAACTGCAGCATCATGCTGCCTTTGTTGTATCCGGCACAGAGAAAGATCTTGCCGCCGCCGCAATCGACCGGCGTGGGGACATTGACCCGCAGGTACCATGCATCGGTTTTCCAGAGGATCGAGCCGTCTTGGGCCGACACCCCCGCTACCCCGCGGCTGCCGGGATACACATAAAAATCCTCATCGTCCAATCGCATGGGAATAATGGAACAATGCGTCATCTTCCAGCCGCCCGGATTGGGTGTTTTCCAAACGACCTCACCGGTTTCGCAGTCGACCGCCATCATCAGTACATCCGGTCCGGCCGGAGCAACAATCGCCTTGCCATCGACGATCAGCGGACACTGACCGGCATACCAGAGCGGCTCGGTGGTTCCGTATTCAGCAACCAGATCAATCATCCACTTGAACTCGCCCGTGACGCGGTCCAGACAGGTCACATGGCACTTGGGGCCGATGGTGACGATGTACTTTTCATTGACTGCCGGGACGGTGCGGCTCATTCCATGGTTGCGTTTGATCTTGACCGGGTATGAATGCCGCCAGATCTCTTTGCCGTCATCCAGCGAAAAACAGCGGATCGCATCTCGCTGATTGTCCATATCGTAATCAATCAAATAGACCCTCCCATCATAGACCGCGGGGGCGGCATAGCCCTGGCCCAGTGCGACTTCCCATAATTTTGGCAAGCCTTCGGTGGGCCACTGCCTGGACAGTGGAGTATCCGATGCAACAACGGCGTTGTGATCAACCCCGCGAAAACCGGACCATTGGCCTGTTAGCTCCGAGGGTTCGCCATCAAATTGCTCCAATTGTCCCTCTATGATCTTCACCTGACCGTCCGATTGAGCAATCTGGGGCCTGCCGTCCTGGCCGGCGATACGCGGAACCACCTTGAAGCTATGATATTCATAGAGCCAAAAGCACACCGCACCGGATAAAAAGAACGCAAGCGCTGTCGGCAGAATAATCGATTTAATTTTCATCTATAAACGATTCCAGGTTGTCGCTCTTCATCATACTAACAAGATTATTCATTTCTCAATATTTGCAGCAAGTCCGTTTTTAACAACCGGGTCACAGCCATGCGTGTCCATGCAACACCGTTGATGACAATGGCAACAGCAATGAACAAAATCTTGACATATGGAAAACTACCGCCCTGAGCTGTGATCGACGGCAAGACTGCCCACAAGGCTGGGAAGAGACCACAAAACAATCCGGCCAGTAAGAGAACACTGTGTTCCAATAAAAGCATTCGAGACAGTGACCGCTTTTGAAAACCAACCGCCTGCATCATTGCCAATTCACCTTGACGGTCCAGCACATTAAGCACGAGTATCAAACCCAGTGCAGCAGACCCCAAGACAACTCCTAAGCCCCCCAAAACCAAAAAGATCGCCAGATAGGTATTTTCAACTTCGTGATATTGTGCTAATTTCTGAGGGGCCGAGATGACTTCCATCCCGACGTCACGGTACTTTTTCATCAACGCACTGGCCTGCTGCTGCCCGTCCCATGCCGCGTCGATCAAGAATTGCCGATACCCATCCGCCGATGGAAAATAACGGACCATGTTCTCTTCTGAAATCAACAACCGACCTTGCAGCAGAGAATCTTTCAAAATGCCCACTATCTTCAATTGTATCGTATCACCGGTTTCTGTTTGGTATGAAATCGTTTCACCGAGCCTCTTGCCCAATCCCCAGTACACCGTTGCATAATCACCGACTGCCGGGATCGTTCCATCATCTTGCAAGTGGTCTAAAAGCTGCCAATTTGATTCGGCTGCAGTATCAGCAAGTGTCTGCTGAAATGAAAAAGCATTACGCTGAGTCAGTTTTTCGGGCTGAACGCCCAGCAGCGTGGGTTGCTGGGAACGATTGAGATTCAGACAACTCGCATCGTCCTGCTGATAAATCCGCATCGGCACAAAGGCATGGGGATCGATCGCGGGATCATGATTTTTCAATTCCAGCGGTTCGGAAACGGGCAATGTAGTCTGGGCAAGCAATGCAAAGCCGCCAGTCCCGGAACTGCGCTGATGGGCAGTATCTCCAATATCTTTATAGTTGGCACCCACCCCGACGACCATAAACACCCCGCAGGCCAATGTAATTAACACTGCCAAACTGCGCCCTGATTTTCGGGGAATACTCTTGATCGCCAGTGATTTTATTGAACGGACGAAAGAGCCGCTTTTGAAACGCAACCATTTGAAACAACCGGAAATACATAAGATAAAACCCGCTAAATATAATGTGCCTGCGATAAAGTACATCGCAACCTGGGCCTTACCAACCTCTGACTCTGCAGAAATCAAAATTCCCGTAATCAGGCAAACCAAGCCCAGGCCTGACAAGAACAATCCGCGGGACGTTCTGACTCTCAAATACTCCTCAAATATACCCGTCAATAACTGATGGACGGGGCGGCGGACGCGAGACAGCAGAGACAGCAAGATGGCTATAAGACAGACCAAAAAGCTGACAGAAAAGCCGGTGAACAGAGTGCCAGGAGTCATGTGAAAAGATAATTGCAAACTCGCAAGCGCTTTGGCCCAAAATGATGCGTTTAAGACAAATATTAACCCGGCTGTATAAAGGATCGAAAGAACACCCCCTAATAGACAGCCGATAAATGCAACAGCGGCCCCTTCGGCCAGAAAGAGATTGAGGATTTTCAATCGGCTCCAACCAACTGCCAAAAGCAGGCCGACCTGCTCGGTTCTTGACTCAACATAAAACACAAACATTAATGTCAGCAGAAGTGCTGCGGAAAAGATCAGAAACATACTCAGACCCGCAAACAAGCCCGCAAAATAAGTGGAACCGACCGCACTCCGGCGAGCGGTTTCACGCACATCCCTAAACACAAACCCTACTTGGGCAGGGTCAAGTTTTTTCGCCAGGGCCGCTTGAATTTGTTCCTGTGAATTTAACTCCACAGGCCACCGCACAGCTGTGAGTGTCCCGAACCGATTCTCCCATATCCTTTGCGCTGTCTTCAGTGAAATGTACGCCTTGGGGGTGCCGCGATAGCGATCCCAGTAGTCCTCGTCCCGTTGTTTGATGCGGTTCAAGTCGATCGGGATCCCCGAGTCCCAGTCACCGCAGCTGTCCGCTTCGGTCATACCCGGATAATCGGGCATCAGCGTTGGATCGGAAAACGAACCCATCATTGGGACGACCTGCTTAACCGAAAATTCACTGGTCTGTTCGATGAGCTCGCGTGTCGGGGTGATCTGGAAGTAGATCAGTTGAATCGAGCCCTCTTCATCGACATCCAGTTCATCGGCCAGCCACTCGTTAATGACAATTTCGTTATCGTTCAATCCGGAC
>CALKKA010000158.1 GCA_937995495.1 uncultured Phycisphaerae bacterium | reverse complement strand
CTCAAAGGTTTGGCTGACAGCGGTTTGTTTTCCAGTAACGGCAGACTTCAGAACAAAACGCCTTAAAAAAGGTATTCTGTCCAAATATTTAGCAAGAATTGCGGCCGCACCCACAAACAGCAAAAAGCCCACCGCCATGCCAAACAAACCGTCCGTAAAGACAGTCCAGGCCATCGGGCCCTTGGGCCAGGGGATTTCATCGGGGGTGTTCTTGACCCACATTGCGAGAAGGCCGCCAACAATGCACACGATTCCCGCGAATCCCGCGACGCCGAAGCCGGGAATAACAAAGATTTCCACCATCAACAGAAGAAAGCCGAGGCACAGCAGTGCAATTTCGATCCAGTTGGCCATTCCGATCAGATACCGGCTGCCTACCAGGATCACCAGACAGGTCACTGCCAGGAGTGCCGGCAGACCCAGTCCGGGTGTATTGAACTCCACATAAATGCCCAGCATGATCCCCAAGACGAGAATGCTCACAACGATCGGCGAGGTCAGCCAGCGAACCATTTCTTCCGACCAGATCGTTTCCAAGCGGATCACATCTTTTGAGATCACTACGCCGTCTCGCTGCTCAATAAATGCAAGCGCCTGCTCACTATCCTCGACGACCGCCCTTGCGATGCCGTATTCTTTTGCTTTTTGATCGGTCAGGGTTAACAACTCGCCCTCTTTCACAATGAGCTTTTTGCCGGCAAGACCGTAAGCGTTTGGATCGTTTGGCAAATACTCTTTTTCATAATACTCCATCTGGCCGGTTTGGGTGTTTTCGATCTGCCAGACCTCTATGTTCTGCGACACCATGGCCTTCAGCAGCGCTTCGGGATACCCGTTGGCCTGGGCGGCCCTGCTGAATGTAGAACGGACAAAGCTTTCGGTTTTTTCACGCTCCGCTTCGCCCATTTCCGAACTGCCCATGATGATGGGGGCACTGCAACCGATGGTTGTGTTTTCGCGCATGATGATATCTTTGCAGGAGACGCTGATCATCGCTCCGGCGGAGATCGCTTCGGTATTGACATACGCAACGGTGTGAATCGTGTCGGGCAGGTCCTGGATCAGGTATTTGCTGATCTCGTCGGCACTGTCGACCCGGCCGCCGTAGGTCTCCACTTCGAGAATCAGGTAGTCGGCCCCCATTGCGATCGCTTCATTTCCCCGCCTTTCTATAGAGTCGGCCAGCCCTTGATCAATCATGCCGTGACAGGTGATCATCGCGACGATTTTTTGGGGAGTTTCGACAACGGGCGCTGCCTGTGCTTCGGGGGTCGGTTGATCAGCGATCAGCAAAGGGAGACATAGAAACGCCCCGATGCCCGCCATCGCGAGCGCTAAGATTCGTCCTGAATTTTTGGCCATACTCCCATCCATAACAACACATTATAGCTATGTTTATTCGATAGACAATGGAAAAAAACTGAAATCTGTCACGGCCAGTTCGTCCTGTAACACCAGCATCGAAAAAGCCTTGCCGGGGGCTGACTCAAAAGACCGTACAGTTATCGAAAGGTACTACGCCCGGCGGGATTCGAACCCACGACCCCCAGTTTAGGAAACTGGTGCTCTATCCGACTGAGCTACGAGCGCTTATGCGTCACGGAAAACCGATAGTTTAGCGGCTCAACGACAGAATTTCAAATATTATTGCTTTCCCCTCTTGGTTCAGGGTATAATCCGGGCATGCGGATACGGGATGCGACCATCGAAGATGTTGAGCGAATCCACGAGCTGGTCAACGGCTATGCGGAACTGGACAAGATGCTGTTTGCGTCGATGTCGACCATTTATGAAAACCTGCAAATCTTTAAAGTGGCCGAACTTGACGGCGAAACAGTCGGCTGCTGCGCACTGAAGGTGCTGTGGAAGGATCTGGCGGAAATTAAGTCGCTGGCGGTCGATGAAGCTCAGTTCGGCAAAGGCATCGGTCGGGCACTGGTTCTTGGATGCGTGGAAAAAGCAAAAGAGCTGGGCCTGAAAAAGATCTTCACGTTGACCCTGGAACCGGATTTCTTTACGAAGGTCGGGTTTGTTCTCGTCCAAAAGGATACACTGCCGATGAAGGTCTGGAGCGACTGCACCGAATGTCCGAAACAGGACCATTGCGATGAGATCGCTTTGGAATGCGTCCTTTAATCGGTTTCCATCACCGTATCTAACCACTGTTTCGCAATCCATGCGTGTGCCCAGGCGCTGGGGTGGACGGTATCGTCGGCCCATTGGTCTGCGGGGCGTTTGTGGGTTAGTGCCATATAGTTCGCATGAACGGGAACCAGGATCGCATCAAATTTATTCGCCATCTGATGAACGATTTGAATGTATGCGTCCAAGTCCCGGAGCATGGGATTGTCCGGGTCGTCACAGAACATGTACGGTTCCATCAGGATCAACCGGGACCCGCATTCATCTTTCAGATGTGTCAGCATCTGACGGTAATTGGTCTCGTATTCGTCGGGGGTGACATGCCTTTGCAGTGATTCCTGACTGTCGCCGTATTTACGCCACAGGTCGTTGATCCCGATCATCATACTGACGGTGTCGGGTGACAGTGCGATACAGTCACGGTTCCATCGCCATTTCAAGTCACGGGTGCTGTCGCCGCCAATCCCCCGGTTTTCGATCGTCAGTCTCAAGTCAGGACGGACCGCCAGCAAAAAATTCGCCGCAAAGTGAACATAGCCGCATCCCAGCGGAGCGTATGGCGCCTCTTGCCGCTGACAATCGGTGATACTGTCGCCGATAAACAAAAGAGTCTGTCCGGGCTGAAAATCAATTGGTTTATGCATTATTACTCCGTTTGCCGATACTATCTTTGAACTGGGCTTTATTTAATGATTTATACACCATGAAAGCAATCAAATACATATACAAAATTCTTGTTTTAGTCGCTGTTATCGGTACGGGCGGCTTTTTCTGGCATCATTTCACAACCAACAGGACTATCGATCAACTGCTGAAAAAAAATGAGGAACTTAAGACCGCAATTACAAATCTGAGCCAGGAAGACCAGATCGGCTATGCCAAGGTGCTGTCTCAGGAAACACGCGAGGGGCATCTGTTTACAAAACTTTTATTCGTGGAGGCTGACCCGGAGGATTTCACAAAACATATCCTTCGGAAAGAGTATGAAATCCAAGGCGATGTCATTCATTTTGATACCTTGATCGTCACATTCGGCAGCGAACTGGTGATGGACGGTACTGAGCGGGCCATGTACCTGTGGCGGCGGATCTATGGTGAAAAACAAACCCCCGAACAGGGATTTCCCATCGAAACCGAAGGTGAACCGTCCCCACGATACACGCAACTTAGCGAGAAGCTCTCGATTGAGGATGGAAACCTGTTCTGGGATGAGATCTGGCAGCTGTCCAATAACCCCAAGCGGCTGGAAAGATTAGGGATCAAAGCCGTTTATGGAAATGCCGTCTACCGCCAGCTCAAACCCGGGCTGATCTATATCTTCAAGGTCTCGGGGACGGGCGCTCTTTATCCGGAGATCATCCCCGATCTCTAGGCCTTGGGCCATGTTCCGCTGAAGACCTCGGTCGCCGGGCCGGTCATATAGACACAGTTGTCCTGCTCGCACCAGTAAAGTTCCAAGTCTCCTCCGGGCAGATGAGCGGTAACCTGCCGCTGACAGCGTCCGGTTAAAACACCCGCCACCGCACAGGCGCAGGCACCCGTCCCGCAGGCCAGTGTGATGCCACTGCCCCGTTCCCAGGTCTGCATGACGAATTGATCCGGATTGACGGCCTTTACAAAGTGGACATTCACACGTTCCGGAAAGAGGTCGTGATGTTCGATCAATTCGCCGGTATGGGCCAATTGGATCTGGTGCAGATCCTCACAGAAAAAGACAGCGTGCGGGTTACCCATGGACACGCAGGTCATCGACAGGGTCTGGCCCTCAATCGCCAGTTCCTGGTCAATGACAGTTTCAGAATCAGCCGCAACAGGGATCCGGGCAGCTTCCAGGATCGGCTGGCCCATGTTCACACACACCCGGCTGACAGTGTCGTTTTCGTCGATGTCCAAGCCCAGGGTCAAAACGCCGCGCTGTGTTTCGATCTGCAGCGAGGATGGAAAGGTGCCAAGGCCCGGAACGGAAAATTCGGTGTCTGTTCTTGCCAGGTCGTGGTCATAGCAGTACTTTGCAACACAGCGAATGCCGTTGCCGCACATCTGAGCCTCGGAGCCGTCGGCATTGAACATCCGCATTTTGGCATCTGCGATATCAGACGGGCAGATCAGAATGAGTCCGTCCGAACCGATGCCGAAGTGCCGGTTACTGACGGCAACCGCCAGGTCGGCTGGATTTTCAACCGTTTCTTCAAAGCAATTGACGTAGACATAGTCATTGCCCAGGCCGTGCATTTTTGTGAATTCCATCGGAATATCCTTAATATTCGTTTTTACAGGAAGTCATACTATACGAAAATCATCTGGAAAATGCAAGTTCAATGCCCAAATGGAGTTGATGCCTTGTATTTAAACCAAATTATTGATAAGTTTCTGATATACAGACTCAATGGTATCGACCATCGTATTAGGGGCGAATTGTTGAGTAACGGCTATCCTGCCGTTTTGGCCAAGCTGGTTTCGCAGGTCTGATTTTTCCAGCAGTTTTTCGCAGGCATCCGTCAGTTGGTCGATATTCTCCGGCTCAATGAGAAAACCGGTGTGTTTATTGACGACTTCCTTAGCACCGTCAATGTCGAAGCTGACCACGGGTTTGCCGCACAGCATCGCCTGCGGCAGGACACGCGCCAGGCCCTCCCGCAGTGAACAATGGATAAGAATATCCGATGAATGGATCGCCAGCGGGATCTGCTCCGGCGGCAGGAGCCCGGTAAATTTGAACCGTCCTTCAAGGCCCGCAAACTGGATCTGGTTCTTCAGCGGTTCAGCCAGAAGACCATCGCCGACAAACAGCCAATAACAATTGTCGTGTTTCTCCGCCAAACGCCGTGCCGATTCGATGACATATTCATGTCCCTTAAGTTCAAACAAACGAGCTACTTTCACGAAAACGACGGCATCATTCGGAATACCGTATTGTTTTCGAAACGCATCGATCTCTGATTGCGGCGGCGGCGAGAGGTAGGCGTCTTCTTCAATCGCTGAATAGGCCGTCGTGTAGGGTTTATCCACGCCAATACCAGCGGCTTTGGCTTTTTCGGTCATTGTATCGGCGACCGTAACAAACGCATCGGTTTTTTGGGCGGCTGCTTTTTCAAGGGCAATATAGAATTTACTCAGCAGTGGATTCTGATAGGGATGAAACGCCAGACCGTGGATCGTATGTACCACCAGCGGCAGCTTCGAGTCTTTTTTCAAGGTCCAGCCCGCATAGCGCCCGAGAATGCCGGCTTTGGCCGAGTGGGTATGGACAATGTCCGGCTGTAGTTGGCGCAGGATTTTTTTGAGCTTAAAATATGCCGAAATATCAATAAACGGATTAATCTCACGCCGGAGTTCATCGACAACGATGGTTTTGTAACCAGCGGTTTTTGTCTGTTCAAATAATGCTCCTTCCGGTCCGATGGCCGGGCCGGTGATGAGCGTGACATCGTGTCCGCGTTCGGCGAGCAACTTACAGGTAATCAGTGTGTTTTCCTGTGCGCCGCCAAGGATCAACCGGGTGATGATGTGGACAATTTTCATTCGTAGAAGATTTCCATTAAACACAGACCACAAGCAGGGGCAATGGGCCCTGCGGCGTTACGGTCCTTGGCTACCAAAATCTCCTGAATGTACTCGGGATCCCAGCGGCCGCGGCCGATCTCCACCAAAGTACCGACAATATTCCGCACCATATTATACAGGAAACCGTCCGCCGCAACTGTAATGCGGATGATGTCACCCTCTTTTTGCTCGACCTGGCAAAGCGTGATCGTCCGCACCGAGCTTTCCCGCTGGTCGGCGGCAGAAGCAAAGGATTTAAAATCTTTTTTGCCGACAAGCAATTTGGCAGCCGTATTCATCTTCTCCACTTCCAACGGTCCGGGGCGATGCCATTGATTTCGAACCAGCACGGGTCTGATTGGATTTGTGTTGATCAGATAATCATACCGCTTCTCGATCGTATCACTGATCGCGTCAAAATCATCAGACATCACACACACGTCCGCAATCGCAATATCTGTTGGGAGCAGGTTATTGAGTGCGTTTTGAAAATTTTCAGTGGGGACAGGGCAATCAATATGAAAGTTGGCCACCTGCCCCAGGGCATGCACGCCAGCGTCCGTCCGCGAGGAGCCGTAAACTTTCACGGGTTTCCCGGTCAGTTTCCGGATCGTTTCTTCAATCGTGTTCTGAACGGTCGCTGTTTGCGGTTGGCTTGCCCATCCATGGTAGTGGGTGCCGTCGTAGTGAATAACGAGTTTTATGTTCCGTGTAGCGTTCATGATATAAAAAAGGCCGGAATCTTTATCCGGCCTTTAGTTTAGCGTTCGTCATTGTACTACTAAAGTAATTTTTCTGCGATCTGGATGGCGTTCAGAGCAGCGCCCTTTCGAATCTGGTCGCCCGCGACCCACAGATTAATGCCGCGGTTGTCCGGGATCGATTCATCCTGACGAATGCGGCCGACATAGACATCATCCTTGCCGCTGGCATCAGTCGGCATCGGAAATCGATTGTTGATGCGGTCGTCCAGAATGCTCACGCCGGGCGCCGTACTCAATAGGTCGGTCACTTGCTTCGGCGTGATCGGGTCGGTAAATTCCAGATTGATGCTTTCGCAGTGCGTCCGCATGACCGGCACACGAACGCAGGTACAAGTGATTCCAATACTCGGACAACTGAAGATCTTATGGGTTTCCTTGGTCATCTTCACCTCTTCTTCATTGTACCCGTTTTCGCCGATCGGTGAATCATGGCAATACAGGTTAAACGCCAGCTGATACCGCAGCGTGCTGCAGGTCACGGGCTTGCCGTCGAGGACCTCCTTGGCCTGCTGGACCATTTCGTCCATAGCAGCCTGTCCGGCGCCGCTGGCGGCCTGATAGGTACTGACAATCATGCGCTTGACCGGGTTGGCTTTGTGCAGGGGATAAACCGGGACATTGGCGATAATGGTCGAACAATTCGGGTTGGCGATAATGCCTTTATGCTGCGCGATGGCATCCGCGTTCACTTCCGGAACGACCAGCGGCACCTCCGGATCCATGCGGAATGCAGAGGAGTTATCGATCACCACGGCGCCAGCCTTGACGGCTGCCGGAGCAAACTCTTTACTGCGGCCTCCGCCCGCGGAAAACAGGGCAATATCGATCCCGCCAAAACTGTCGGCGGTCAGTTCTTCGACCGTATAAGTCTTGCCCATGAAATCAATTTTTTTACCCGCCGACCGAGAGCTTGCCAGCATCTTCAGCGAATCGAACGGAAAATTCCGCTGCTCGATAATCCTCAAAAACTCCTGCCCGACGGCGCCGGTGACACCTGCGATGGCAATTTTTTTGCCCATTTCAATACTCCTGGATTCTTTACACATTTAATACTTTGTTATACAGAGCGTCGCAGTATACGCATCAATGCAATAAAATTCAACTGTGAATCCATAATTGACATCAAAAACCACCAATTTAAGCTCAAAAAACTGACTTGTTGACATAAATTATACCGCAAGGATGAGGAACAAAAGCAGCATACTGATGACAACGGCGGAAAATGTGATCTTGCACCAGAAGTGGTATCTGGTCAGGGACCGGTCCTGCTCCTCAAACTCCCAGTCGTTTTCCTCCCAGTCACCGTCCTGCTTGGGCCGCAGGATGATCTTGACGAATACATACCCCGCACTGCTGATACAAAAGCAGGTTCCGGCAACCAAAATCAAGACAAGTTTCCAATTCATATGAACAGTATAATGTCTCACCGATTTCAGTGCCATCAAAAAGCAATTGCCAAGCCGCATCAATTTCCGTAAACTGACCGGACACACTCAACATGAGAAATACAATATGACTAAACACAACTATAAAGAGGAAGAACTGCCAAGCATGAGTCTGGGCGATCACCTGGAGGAATTGCGTCTCCGGATGATCCTGGCACTGGCAGGTATCGTGCTTGGCCTGATTGTCTGTTTGTTTTTTGGGAAGCATTTAATTGGTTTTCTGGAACGGCCCTATAATCAAGCCATGGGGTTGACGCAACTGCAGCCAATGGCCAACACTGAACAGAACGTCAAAAATCCTGCGGATGATACCGAACAGAAATCAGCCAATCAAATAGAGATTGAAATCCAAACGGATGAGGTGGCGTCGGGTGTATCGACAAACAACTTGCAGCCTCGTCTCGGCCTGCAAACCAAAAAACCCGCTGAAGGCTTTACAACCTATTTGAAGATTTGTCTTGTCTTTGGGCTGTTGCTCACCTCACCCTGGTTTTTTTGGCAAGTGTGGTCTTTTGTTTCGTCGGGACTTTATCGACACGAACAAAAGTTTATTCGTGTTGTTTCTCCGGTCAGCGCACTGCTTTTTGTCACCGGCGCTCTTTTCTTTCTCTTTATGGTGGCGCCGTTAGCCATGACATTCTTTATGAAATTTAACGAGGCATTGAACCTCGCCTCGTTTTGGATGTTCGAGGATTATATCAATTTGATCTTAATGTTGATGCTTGTTTTCGGTCTCGCGTTTCAGATGCCCATCGCCATCGTGTTTGCAGAACGCATGGGCTTGGTCAGCATTGAGACATTGGCCAATGGCCGAAAATATGTGATCGTCGCATTGACCATCATTGCCGCGATGGCCACCCCCCCGGATGTAATTTCACAGATATGCCTGTTTATCCCTATGTACGCGTTATTTGAGAGTGGAATCGTCGCGTGCCGATTACTGAGCAAGGAAAAGGTTAATTAGCATTATTTTTGGAATCAGAAGAATTCCTGTCTTCGCTGTCTGCTTCTTTATCTGCTTCATTTAAGCTTTTTGTGAATTCGTCCTCAGTGTCTTTGACGCCTTTTTTGAATTCGGTTAAACTTCTGCCGATATTCCTTGCGATTTCAGGTAAGCGACGCCCAAAGAGAAGCACCAGAACACCCAGTATGAAAATCATTTCTAATGGCCCGGGAGTCCAAAAGCCCAATACATTTGAGATCATTGTCATTTGTCCGCCTTCCTAAATAAAAATCAACTCATTGGTTCGCACAGCGCACATAGATTTAATCCTTATATCGGCCTGAAATCAAGCTAAAAATACAACATCTCATTATTTATCAATAGCGCAACAGATCGGGCCGTTTGGAGCGAAGCCATCGGGGGAGTTGTTGGCGGGTGGCATTTTTCCAGAGACCTGCTTGATTGTCAATGGCCTGCTGCATCAGCACTTTGTAAACTGAAAACTCACTGTGCGGATAGCTGAGATAGGCGTATCCATAGCCGTTTCTAATGATTTCCGCATTGAGTATTTTCTCATCGGGCAATTGGAGATAGGCCAGCAAGCGGCCGTAGCGATCCCGCTGATCACCAACGGTGTCCAGCAAAACGGTGACCTTCTTTCCCAGTGCCAGGCGTGTGGTAAACGCGGCGGCCTCCGGTCCATAGTACATCAGGCCCACCGTTGGGTGCCTGGTTTCCGGGGTGTCCACGCCGATCAGACGGATGCGGGTGTCGGGATGCTCGCCGTCTGGAATGTCTATATCAAGGGTGTCCCCATCGATAACCTCCAGCACTGTAAAGACCTTGCCGTGATATTTTTGCCAATCGCCCTCGGAAAGAGTCCGCTGCTCGATAGCCTGCCGGAGAGCGTCCCCGAACTGATGATCCAAGACCACGCAGACCGGCAACAGAATAAAGCAGAAGGCCGCAATCAGGGCATTGCGGGTCGTGCGACGCATCGCGTGTTTTAGCTTCTTCTTGACCACTCGCTGGGGCCTGCTTAGGGCTGCGCTCGCTGGGTAGCGGGTTTATCAAGTTCAAAGGCATCACATACCGCAATTAAAGCTCTATCAGCATCAGCCAGGTCAACCAGACAGCTGATGCGAATCTCACTGGTCGTGATCGAATCGATGTTGACCTTATTAGTTGACAGGGCCTTGAACATGTTTTCCGCTACGCCGCAATGCGACCGCATTCCCACACCCACGACAGACACTTCTGCAATATCTTCACGAATGAACACCGATTCGCAGTCAATCTGCTTTCGGATATCCTCGATGGCCTGTTTGGCGGCATCCAGATCCGAACGCGCCACAGTAAATGATAAGGTCGCTTTTTCGGAATTCACTTCGGTCTGAATAATGTCATTGACACTGACATTGGACCCTGCCAAATGCGCAAAAACGCCAGCGGCATTGCCCGGTGTGTTTGTGAGACCGATTAAAGCGATTTTTGCTAAATCTTTCTGGCTGGTTGCACCTGAGACAACAATTCCTTCCATCTGGGGCACCTCATGAGTAATTAGGGTTCCTGTGCTGTCATCCATGCTGCTGCGAACATGAATCGTCACATCATATTTTTTTCCAAATTCGATCGCCCGGCCGTGCATTACACCGGCGCCAAGACTGGCCAATTCGAGCATTTCATCATAGCTGATCTGCTCCATCTTTACCGCATTGGGATACTTTCTCGGATCGGTCGAGTAAATACCGTCCACATCGGTATAAATTTCACAGGTGCCGGCCCCCAGCGCTGCCGCCAACGCAACTGCGCTCGTATCGGAGCCGCCCCGGCCAAGCGTGGTTATGTTGCCCTCATCATCAACGCCCTGAAAACCGGCTACGATACAAATGTGCCCGGCATCAAGACTTTCCCGGATACGCTCTGCACCGATGTTCTGGATTCGTGCCTTGCCGTGTGCAGCATCGGTTACCATCTGGACCTGCTGGCCGGTGAAACTGATGGCTTTTTGTCCCATCGCTTCCAAAGCCATCGCCATCAGGGATACGGTTTGCTGTTCGCCGGTACTCAGCAGCATATCCATCTCTCGTTTGGGGGGATTGGGATTCAGTTCCAATGCATCGGCCACAAGCTGATCGGTCTGTTTGCCGCGAGCGGAAGCGACCACCACCACCTGATGGCCTTCATTGTGGGCCTTGAGAGCTCGGCCAGCCGCGCGGCGGATCTTCTCAGCATCCGCAACCGATGTTCCGCCAAATTTTTGCACTACAATTGCCATTTCTGACCCTTTATTCAAAGGATATATCTCATTAAAAGGCCTGCATTATATCATTTATCAGCCATTTGTAAATACCTTGCCGGTCGGCATTTTAAAAAGTCTTCCATGGCGTGTTTGGATATGGTTACTTGTCTGAATTAAGGTATCTGGATATAATGAGTTATATGCCGGACACACGATCCCATCGCGGCCCGCATCCGGGCGATGCACAGCTATTTACCACTCAAACACTGCCTGTATTGCGGCGTGCGGTTTCTGAGATGAGCTGGCTGCTGAGCCGGGGCTATGGTGATAAATCCAGCCAAAAACTTGTTGGTGACCGCTACACTCTGACGCAACGACAGCGACTGGCGGTCATGCGGGCCTGCTGTTCGGACAGTCAACTTGAAAACCGCACTCAAAAACAAATGCCGCCGGATGAAATAGAATCGGAACAACTGCTAATCGATGGCTACAATCTTCTCATTACGGTCGAGGCAGCTCTCGCGGGAGCCCCGCTGTTTATTGGCCGGGATGGATGCATCCGTGATCTGGCAAGTGTCCACGGAACTTATCGCAAGGTCCAAGAGACACTGCCGGCAATTGAAGTAATCGCTCACATTCTTAATGACCTCAAGATGTCAGAGGTGTTCTGGTATCTCGATGAACCGGTTTCCAACTCTGGCAGACTCAAGCAGATCATCCTGTCATTTATTGAAAGAAACGGACTCAATTGGAATGTTAAACTCGTCCCAAACCCCGATACGGTACTCATCACATCCAGCGGTGTTATCGTCTCCAGCGACAGCAATATACTGGACAACTGTCAAACATGGTTAAACCTCGCTCGCATCATCATCGAGAATCCTCAATTCCCAATTCCCCCCAAGCCATTCGACCTGGGGGATCAGAATTGAACAAACCATACAAGAGAAACACCGGCTGATACCCCCATCGTATTCAGCCGGTGTTTGCTGTTATCGGTTGTGCCCCTCATACCGGACCATATGAACCACTTCCGATACCTAAAACAGATTATACATTTTTAGTCTAAACAGCTTAGCTGTCGTGGTCACCCTGCTTCATTTTTGACCGAATCAAATTGGCCACTCGCAAGGCTTGTTCCTCGGCGAAGTCAATGCTTGTGTCGATGCCCGCACGAATCTTTGTCATCCAGACCTCTGAATCAGTTCCGCTATTGGCGGCTACAGCTTGCGCGGGCTGTAACCAGGAACTTGTCTCGGTGGCCTGACCTTGATCTGCGGCGGACGCAGGATGAGGTGCCAGAAAGTAAACGGCTGTCACAAATCCCGCAGCATACAGGATTACAGAAAACAGAAATTTACTTTGCCAGTGTCCCATCTATTTTTCTCCCACGGAAAACATCGATTTACTACTGATTGGATGGAAATCCTCATCCAGCCCGTACCATGTAAAAGGTAAGAAATAAAATTCACTGAGGCAAATCGATGTGAGGAGTTTTTATGGGGACAGCAATTTTGACCCAAGCATTATTATCAGACCCCCGGCGGTCTATAATGGGAAGTACCCAGGGCATATTATTGTCTATTTTGCTTCTACAGTTCAGAGAGACAATGCTTGAGCTCTTTGCATACCAGTTCCACTTCACCTGCTGTCAAATTGTTATGAAACGGTAATGCGAGGGTGCTTTTGACCACTGCATCGGTCACCGGCATGTCGCCAACTTTACACCCATATTGTTCAGCGATAAACGGCTGCAAGTGGACCGGCGGGAAGTAATTGCTGACTTGAATGCCGCGATCAATCATTTTTTTCAATAGCGTATTTCGCTGCTGCTGTGTGTATTGGGCAGCCAGACGCACGACAAAGACAAACCAACTCATAAAACTATCTTCAGGGGCTTTGGGGACGATCAGTCGATCTTCATCAGCCAGGCACTGCTGGTACATCCGGGCGACCTTTTCGCGTTTTTCTATGAATTCCTCGATCCGGGACAGTTGGACAATCCCCAGCGCGCAGTTAATGTCACTCAGGCGGTAATTATATCCCAACCGGTCATGGGCCAACCACCCGCCGCCCCTGCCACGCCCCTGGTTTCTGAGGGACACACAGAGTGCTGCCAGATCATCATCATCGGTGAGGATGATCCCGCCTTCACCCGTGGTCATCTGTTTATTCGGATAAAAGGCAAAGGCGCTCATTTTTCCGAATGTCCCGATTTTTTTCCCGTGGAGGGTTGACCCCAGCGCTTCACAGCTGTCTTCCAGTACAGCGAGATCATGCTTTTTGGCAATCCGGCAGATCTCATCCATTCCCGCCGGATTGCCGAATAC
>CALKKA010000157.1 GCA_937995495.1 uncultured Phycisphaerae bacterium | reverse complement strand
GGCTGATTTAGATTATAAAATTGTTGTTGGGTTGGAGATTCATGTTCACCTGGCGACCCAAACCAAGATCTTCTGCGGGTGTGAGTTGGTCTATGGTGATACGGCGAATACGCATGTGTGTCCGGTGTGCCTGGGGATGCCGGGCAGTTTGCCGGTGATGAATAGGAAAGCGCTGGAGTATTCGATCCTGACAGGTCTGGCGCTCAATTGTAAGATTGCTCCGTTTACCAAGTGGGATCGCAAGAGCTATTATTATCCGGATCTTCCAAAGAACTATCAGATAAGCCAGTACGACCTGCCGTTCAGCGAGCACGGCTATATTGAAATTCTGGCAGAAGAGGGTGTGACAAAAAAAATCCGCATTACCCGTGCCCATCTGGAAGAGGATGCCGGTAAGAATACCCATACACTGGGTCACTTCTCAGCCGTTGACCTGAACCGTGCCGGAACGCCGCTTTTGGAGATTGTCACTGAACCGGACATGAACAGCGCGAAAGAAGTGGGGGCGTTGGCGCGAGAACTCCAGCGGATCGTCCGCTATCTCGGTGTGTCTGAGGCGGATATGCAAAAAGGACACATGCGGTTTGAGCCGAATATCAATCTGCACATCATCCGTGCCGGCGAGGTATTTAAAACCCCGATCAGCGAGGTAAAGAATCTCAACAGTTTTCGGGCGATTGAGCGAAGCATCGCTTACGAAGCCCGCCGGCAATACGCTGAGTTTATCGAGACCGGCAAGACACTGCAAATGGGCAACAAAAGCACCTATGGGTGGGACGACGATAAACAGATGACAATTTTACAGCGTGAAAAAGAAGAGGCTCACGATTACCGCTATTTTCCCGATCCGGACCTGGTGCCCGTCGAAGTGGATGATGTTTGGCTTGATAAGATCAAGAGCCAACTCTGTGAACTGCCGTCTCAAATGCAGCAGCGGTTTGTTCAGGAATACGGCCTGAGCGATTATGACGCAGGAGTGCTTACGGCAGACCGAGCGACGGGGGAGTTTTTCGATAATACCGTAAAGTTGGGTGCCGACGCCAAACGGGTCTGCAATCTGCTGACACAAACTGGCTTAAAATTGGCTAATGAAAAGGGCGTTTCTGTCGATCGAGTAGGGGTCAGTGCTGAGAAACTTGCCCGGTTGGCCAAGATGGTCGATGGGAGCGATGTGAGCGCATCAGCAGCTACCACGATCTTTGAGGTCATGGCTGAAGCCGGCGGTGACCCAATGCAGATTGCCGAAGAAAAGAATCTGATCCAGAAGAGCGATTCCGGCGAGATAGGAGCATTGGTCGACCAGGTGATTTCCGAAAATCCCAAGGCTGTCGAAGATGCTAAAAATAATCCCAAAAAAGCAAAGAAATCGGCGGGATTCCTGATGGGTCAAGTCATGCAGAAAAGCAAGGGACAGGCAAACCCCAAGGTCGTCTCGCAGATTCTAAACAGTAAATTGAATTCGTAGAATCGGGTTTATCGTAGCTGACGGGAATTTGTTACAGTCCGTTCGCATAAAACCCGATGAATCTTTAGCGGTTATTATCGTCGGAGTCGATGATATCCGGTTTTCATAGTTGTTATTTGGCTTTAGCGATATGGACACAAAAATTTTAATCGTTGATGACCAGAAAGATCTCCTTGAGTTGCTGGATATGGCGCTGAGTCAGGAGGGGTATCATGTCTGTACTGCTGCCAGTGGGACGGAAGCATTGGAGACGATTGCCGCAGAAAAGCCGGACCTGATCCTGTTGGACATTATCCTGGGTGATATTTCCGGGATCAAACTGACGACTAAGCTCAAACACGAAGCCGAAACATCGCATATTCCCATCATTTTATTGACAGCGAAAGACAGTGAAACCGACATCATCGTCGGGCTTAGTGTCGGTGCCGACGATTACATTACCAAGCCGTTCAGCACAAAGGTGCTTCTGGCAAGGATCGACGCCGTGCTTCGCCGAGCCTATCCGTCCTCCCCGGAGATTAAGGAAATCTTGCAGGCCGGTCCAGTCCGTGTGTTTCCCTCACGGCGACAGGCGTTTGCAGAGGGCGAGTCGGTCGCCCTGACGCCTGCTGAGTTTACGATTCTTCTGTCCCTGCTTAAGGCGGGGGGAGATATTCTTTCTCGCGAGAAATTGCGGGTCGAACTGGGATCTGTGGACGAAAGTTCGAATGAACGCATCGTGGATGTGCATGTTGCGGCGATGCGCAAGAAACTTGGAAACTCACGAAAAATTATCAAAACGGTACATGGGCAAGGGTACCGAATTGTAGTTTAAGGGTATTCCACTATGGAAGACCTTTATATCAATCCGAAGATCAGCATTCCGGCTGACCATTTTCATGTATCGCATTCCCGCAGTTCCGGTCCCGGGGGTCAACATGTCAACAAACTCAATACACGGGTAAGCATTTTTCTAGATATTCTAAAATGTTCGTGTTTATCTAAACATCAAAAACAGACTTTATTGACTGTTTTGAAAAACCGGATCGATAAGCAGGGTGTTCTTCAGGTCTCGAGCCAGCAGTACCGTTCCCAGACAGCGAATCGAGATGCGGCATTGCGGCGGATGGCGGAGTTGATCGCTGCCGCACTTAAACATAAGCCCAGAAGAAAAAAAACGCGAATTCCCAGAAGGGCAATAGAAAAGCGATTAGAAGATAAAAAATACCGTTCAAAAACAAAACAACTCCGTTCAAAACCCGTGAAATAGAACAAATCCCTCTCCATAGACAGAAAAAGCCAGTTTCAGGTTTAGAGAATCTGATGAAATGTAAAAAAGGAAAAAATATTTGCCTTTTCGGGATGAAAAAGTTCTAATATAGCCTTAGTGTTGAGGAGTTGCCTTTTCCTCTCGGGTTGGCTCTGCGTTAAATTGTGAGAGGAATTAAGTTTTTTTGGGCGAATTTGCCCCAGGAGTAGTTTTATGGCAGTTGGTACGGTTAAGTGGTTTGACGAGAAAAAAGGATTCGGTTTCATTATTCCGGAAGAGGGCGGAGATGATCTTTTTGTACATCACTCCAATATCGTAACGGACGGTTTTCGCACATTGCAGGATGGTCAGAAAGTCGAATTTGAACCCGCACAGGGCAAAAAAGGAATGGAAGCAACGGAGGTTAAGCCCTGCTAAGTTGTCTGTTCTGTGATTCAAAAGTTCGTCGATATATTGGGCTTTTTTTGAATTGGTCAAGGTAAATGAGGTTCAAGACCTTTCGTGAGAAGTGCTTCTGACTTTTGTAGTCGTTGCAATCGTAAGTTGTGGGCTTGCTCGCGGGGGTATTCTGTCCCCAAGGGTATAAACGCGTGACCTTGAATGCCAAACAGGATTATTGATTTTCATACACATGCATTTCCGGATGCTCTGGCCGAACGAGCGATGGAGCAATTGCTTTCGGAAAC
>CALKKA010000156.1 GCA_937995495.1 uncultured Phycisphaerae bacterium | reverse complement strand
TGGACCGACACGTCGAGCGCACTCACAGCTTCATCGCAGACTATCAGCCTCGGATTGGGAGCCAGAGACCGTGCAATCATGGAAGTACTATACAGCACCGGCATGCGTGTCAGTGAATTGGTTGCGTTGAATATGGACGATGTGGATTTCCTCAGCGAAGTCATTCACGTTCGCGGGAAAGGTAAAAAAGAACGTATCTGCCCGATCGGCTCCAGCGCCCTGCAGTCAATCCAGAATTATATCGAGTTCCGCAACCGCCGCATGGCGAACGACTCGAACTTTGATTCACGCGTTTTGTTCGCAAACAAACACGGCCAGCGGCTCAGTACCCGAAGCGTCCGCAGAAAAATGGATAAGTATCTCGTTGAAGCGGGTCTGGATCCGGCCATCAGCCCACATACTTTGCGACACAGTTTTGCGACACATATGCTCAACAACGGAGCTGACCTGCGAAGTGTGCAGGAACTGCTGGGTCACCAGTCACTTTCGACAACGCAGATCTACACACATATTTCGACAAGCCATATGAATGAGCAGTATCAACATGCACACCCCATGGAACAGCAGGATCAAGAATAACCGAGTTTAGTAAGTACAAAATCAAAAAGCCCGCTCTTAAGCGGGCTTTTTTAATGGACTCACTTTTTATGACTGCCTTTAATCCTGACCGATGAACTCGGGGATCAATTCTTTGATCGTTGCGACAATTTCAGATCGATCCTGCGTGTGGGCAATATCAATTACTTTTTCGATCCCGCTTCTGAGGGTCTGCCGCTCCTTGGGGATCGTTTTCCATATTGCAATCTTGGGGTGCCCGGTAGCAATCATATCCTCACCCTCGATGGACAGTTCCTCAAACAGTTTTTCGCCAGGCCGCAAGCCGGAAAATTCGATCTCAATATCCTCGCCGGGGCGAAATCCGCTCAGCGTGATCAACTCACGAGCCAGATCAACAATTTTAACCGGTTCGCCCATATCCAGCAGGAAGATTTCACCACCGGAACCCATGGTCGCTGCCTGAAGTACCAGTTGGCTGGCCTCCGGGATCGTCATAAAATAACGGGTCATCTCCGGATGCGTAACCGTTACCGGGCCCCCGTCGGCAATTTGCTTGTTGAATATCGGGATAACCGAACCATTGGAGCCCAAGACATTGCCAAATCGAACGGTCATAAAATGGGTCTTACTGGTGTTGTTTAAGTCCTGGATATACATCTCGGCAATCCGCTTGGAGGAGCCCATAATGCTCGTGGGGTTGACCGCTTTGTCGGTGCTGATCATGACAAAATCATCCGTGCCGAACGCATCCGCGGCATCTGCCATATTTCGCGTGCCGACAACATTGTTCTTGATCGCTTCTCCGGGGTTCCCCTCCATCAGGGGTACATGTTTATGAGCTGCGGCGTGAATCACCACCTGCGGGTGATGGTCTTTGTAAACCTGATTTACGCGTGCCGTCTCGGTGATATCGCAGATGACGGCTTTCATGGGGACATCAGGAAAATTCTTACGCAATTCCCGTTCAATAAAGAACAGTGGGTTTTCGGCCTGTTCGACCAGCAGTAAAAGCTTTGGGCCGAACGCGCAAACCTGTCGGCACATTTCCGAACCGATGGACCCGCCGGCCCCTGTCACTAAAATCACCTTGTCTTTCAGAAATTTTTCTAGCTGTGCCATGTCCAGCTGAACCACTTCTCGGCCCAACAGGTCATCGATGTCAACATGACGCATCTGAGAGACGCTGAATTTCCCCGAAGCAATATCAGTCAGCGAAGGAACCGTGCTGAAATGCAATGCCGTCCCCTGACAGACCTGAACCACATGCCGGAGTTGTTTTCGTGTGGCACTGGGTATGGCGATGGCAATTTCATCGATTGCACTCTTCTGGCAAACTTTCGGTAATTGCTCCACAGTGCCCAGCACCGTGATGCCATGGATGCTCATGCCCTGCTTTGCCGGGTCATCATCAATGAAACCGACCACATCGTAGTTGGCATCCCTGCGACGAAGCATTTCCCGCAGCAGCGCCTCACCCGCGTTGCCGGCCCCGACAATCAGAAAGCGGCGGGCGGTCCCATGCGACTCTGAGAAAAATTCTTCATGATAGAGCCGAATCAGCATCCTCAATGCAGATAAGAATACAACCGTCGTAAAGAGATCCAGCATCAGCACGCCTTCGATGTGGCGCTGGGCCTGCCGTAACTCGATGGTTCTTTGTGCCAATAATTCTCTGTCCCGGCTGTTAACCGGAAGCTGTTCCATCTTCCTTGAAAAATCTCTGAGACGACTGACTTCAATAATGTTCCGAAGACCTCTGAGGTTTTCGTACTTGACACGATACTGCCGCTCCTCCTCACGGCTTAATGCATTTTTAGCATCGGACTGAAGTTGTTTCATCGTGTCGTTGATCTGCCGCAACGCAGACTCTGGAACCACATTCTTCCCATAGATCCCATAACAATACCATAGGCCGATCAGAATAATCGTACTGACGAGCGATGCTTTTGCAATTTGGAGCAAGTCGCCGAGACCGACATAGCGCCACCAACCCTGGTATTGCTTAAACCAGGCAAACACAATCAGCTTAATGGGAATAGCCACACAGAGGAGAATGGGGAATTGATAAATCGCCCATTTACGCAAAAGCTGCATATCAAAAGCAAATAAAAACGCCAGCAACAGGGCCCCAAAAAAGCAGGCCAGATGTGCGAATACAATAAGCGCTTTACGATAGCGAAGTATCCCTTTGGGGGAGATCCCTTGCTGCGCGGTTGTCGAAATCTCATTCTCCGGTTTTAAATCTGATTGCATCGGCATCGTCAATAATTCCACATATTTAGTTCGTCTCGGCCACGCGCTCAAGGTGGACGAAAATTTGTTCGGCCTCTATCTTATCAACTTTCTTGCGCATCAGTGCGTAAATGACCGTTGCTGAACTAAAGAAATAGCTGACGATATAAGACAGTAAAATCCCCACAATCCCCAGCATAAACAGATAGATCACCCCTGAAGCGATCGATTCGCTCCAACCCGTTGAAGCGGAGGGTATTGTAAGGAAACTTAGCAGCTTTGGTTCCGGCCAGATCCGCTCAAGTTTTTCAGACTGCTTTACGATTACCATTCCCGCCAGCAACAAACTATATGTCAAGCGAATGGCCAAAAACATCAGCAGTCGAAGTACCAGATAGAAAAATGTACCCAATATCCCGGAGGTCAAGACATAATAAAACATCCATGTCGGACAATGCAGGACATAATTAAAGGCTCGTCCAATTGAATCGGGGCCCGTCGTCTTCTCATAAGCAATCGACGGAAACAGCAGCAGTCCGCCGGACACTGTCCCCAAGACCATCAGCGTGACCAGAAAGCCGAAGAATAATACAAAGCCAAATAAAAGCACCATCAACAACTCGCCAGCATATGGGATCGCCGCAACCATTCCCAGGAGAATCACCACAAATGCAAACACCCCCACCAATCCCAAGGGCAATAACGGAGCTGTCAGAAAAGAACGGTAATTTTGTGTGGCATAGCCGGCTGCCTCGAAAAGCCCAGGGCGTTCGGACTTGGCAAACTCCAGAGCGGCGCAACGGCTAATGGCACCGCCAATAAAAACAAATATCAAAAAAGAGATGGAAAAATAAATAGCGCTGTAAATGGGATGAAAACGGAATGCCCAACCCACCGCGCGAACACAAAGCCAGACATTATCGAGAGCGTTTTTTACATTTGCATAGAAGTTCGCTTTGCTAAGATCGAGCAACTGTGTTGCGGCATTGTGAAAACGCCCCGAAGCAAAGACCCACAATGTCGAAAAAACGCCTTGATTTTCTGTGTTCGAACGGGCCTTGTTTCCTTTGATGAACGCGTTAACGTCTTTGGAGTCGCGATCAATATAAATGTCAAGCTCCGTCTGGAGGGCGGTTGAAGAAAGGGTCTGGTTCTGACTCACGGCGACAACACTGTTTGTGCAGCGGTCCATCAGATAGCCCAGCGTACAAATTGCCAAAACGCCGCAAAACGCTAGAAGCATCTTGTTGGGGCCGATGGCTAATTTAAAACTGCAGGCCAAGTCCGGCAATGCCAGATCGTCCCAAATGACCCTAAGCGAGTATCGTTCTGCCACAAAACTCTCCTTGCCGCTTATGTTTCAATGCGTTGTGATTTTTAGTTCAAAATTCAGCATCGGAAGCCTGAATTTCAGAAGAAACCCGATAGTCACCTTCGAGCCAGCCATTAAGATCGATCCACCTGCAACGCTCACTACAGAAAGGGAAATAAGGGGCATTAATCCGGCATTTCCCTTTGTCGGTTGACGATACGGAAGGGATTACTTTATCACATATCGGACATTTGAAATCCATCTATTCGATCCTACGGAGGCCGTCTTCTTCATCTTCTTCATCATCGTCATCGTCATAACCGTAAAAGAAGACACGTGAATCATCTGAATCTTCCAGATCTTCATCCAAGCCTTCTTCTTCATCTTCATCGTCAACGCCCAACTCTGACTCATCCATGAAGGCATGGTCCGGCTCAATCGCCAAACCTTTTTCAACTAATTCAGCAAATTTCACACAGTACCGCGTCCACGGTATGCCTTTTAACCGAATTTTGGGGATGGGTTCCCCGGTTCCCTCACAAATACCATACGTTCCTTCTTCAATGCGTTTTATCGCTTCGTGAATTTCCTGAACGATTTTCCGCTCACTGTCCATCAAGCCCAGTGAAAATTCCTGCTCATAATTATCACTGCCAATATCGGCCATATGAATCGGCATGCTGGATAGGTCGCCGGCTGAATCCTGACGCGAAGTTTTTAAGGCGCCCGATTCAATATGTTGCACATCGCCAATGATCTCTTTCAACTTTTCAATAAGCAATTCGCGGAAAGAGGCTAATTCTTTGGCGGTCAGTTTGCTTTTTCGTGTTCTGGACACTTTTTTTTTCTTACTTTTCTTGGGTGCAACTTTCTTCTTAGCTATTTTCTTCTTGGCGGTGCTTTTCTTAGCGGTCTTTTTGACGGCCTTTTTAGTCTTTTTGACGGCCTTCTTCTTTACCGTTTTTTTGACAGCCGGCTTCTTTGTTTTTTTCTTAACCTTTTTTGCCACAAAAACTTACCTTTCTTATGGACATCGTCTGTTGATGCTTTTGACAACTGAAAACGCAAAAATGAATGGGTCATAATACACAAGTTGATGGTATTATTACAATGAAATTCCTTTTTTCATGAAAAAATGCCTTATTAAGGACATTTGGGGCTTAAAAAAAGTATTCAAAACCCCGTCCGCTTAAATTGTTTCTCTAATTCCTTTAGAGAAAAAGAGAGGGTCGTCGGTCTTCCATGCGGGCATCGACTGGTTCGCTGAACAATGTCCTTGTCTTTGAGTAACTGGCTCATTTCCTCTTCGCTCAAGGCGTGCCCAGCTTTGATCGCTGCCTTACAGGCGGCCATATCCAGCACTTCGTGTATCAATCGCTCCTGATCAGAATCCGCTGCTTCTTCAACGAGTTTATCCAACATCTCTTTTACAAATTCGACCGGATCGGCCTTATGCAACAAAGCGGGAAATGTCTGCACCGCCAAGGTGTTCGGTCCAAACGGTTCCACTTCAATTCCCAATTTGACAAACAACTCTTTCTGGGACTCATATGCTTGCAATTGAGCGTTTGTGACTTCAAAACTGTGCGGCATCAATAATCGCTGTGAGGGCAGATTGCCCTCGTTGAGTCGTTTAACCATCTGCTCATACAGAATTCGTTCGTGCAGAGCGTGCTGGTCAACCACCAGAAAACCGTCTTCGCTCTGCAAGAGGATATAGCTGTTATGAACCTGAAGAAACTGCTTTGCATGCCAGCTTTCAGATTGCTCAAACGCCGGCATATCGGGCAAAGACATCGCAACGGACGATTCTACTGTTTGCGGGAACGGTTCACCCTGCTTGGTATTCGAGAATGAAAATTTTTGCTGATGCGGCGCCGAAGCGGGTCGACTGAAAAAGTCTGACATCGCCTGCTGGATGCGTTCTTTTCGGTGCCCTGTCCCAAATCCGGACGAATGACCCGGCGAAAATGATGTTGCCGCTGGGGCTTTGCCGCCAACATCCAAGTTTGTGCCAAGCAGTTTGTCTCGAATCACCGCCAGCACCTGCGAATGAATGAGATTGGCATTATCAAATCGAACCTCTGTCTTGGTGGGATGCACATTGACATCATAATCCTCCGGCGGCATCTGCATAAATAAAAACACCACTGGGTACTTGTTCGGTTCCATGAGACCCCGGTAGGCCTCCTTGACAGCGTGCAGGACAAATCGGTCACGAATAAAGCGGCGGTTCAAAAAAAGATACTGATATTTACCGCTGGCCCTGGCTGCCACAGGTTTGGCCAATAACGCACGCATCTGCATCCCCCGTTCGGCCCGGCTTGTTTCCAGCAGGTCTTCGGCTAATGATTGTCCAAATAAAACCTGAATGCGTTCTTTGACACCCTGTCCGCCAAGCAGGCGGTGGACTTCGCGGCCGTTGTGGTTCAGGGTTAAATCCAAGTCTTCATGAGCCAATGCGATCCGCGTAACCTGCTCGGTAATGTGCGTCATCTCTGTCTTGGGCGTCTTTAGGAATTTTTGACGGGCAGGCAGTTTGTAGAAAATATTTCGGACTTCGATCGTCGTCCCGACATCGCCACTGCACGGGCGAACCTCGCTTTTATCGCCGCAATCGTTCTGGATCGTATGGGCCTCAATGACATCCGTCGTGCGGCTGGTCACGGTGACTTTTGCGACCGAACCGATACTGGCCAATGCCTCACCCCGAAAACCCATCGAACGAATTCCGCTAAGATCATCGCTGATGCGAATCTTGCTGGTTGCATGCGGCTCAAAGGCCAGTGCCAGATCGGCAGCATCCATCCCGGAGCCGTTGTCGATAATACGAATCAGATCGCGGCCGCCCTGCTCGACCTCTATGACAATTTTCGTCGCTCCGGCGTCAATGCTGTTTTCGAGTAACTCCTTAACGACACTCGCCGGCCGTTCAATCACCTCACCGGCGGCGATCATGTTAATCATATTGTCATCAAGAACGGCTATTTTACCCATTTATCGGCCTTCAGCTTTTTCTTAGACACCCATTACAGCAACAAACTCTTGCCAGTCATCTCTTCGGGCTTTTCGAGCCCCATGACTTCCAGCATGGTCGGCACGACATCGGCCAGTTTTCCACCGTCGGCCATTTTGCGTTCTTTGAATGCTTTATCCACAACGATCAACGGTACATCTCCGACCGTGTGAGCGGTGTAGGGCATGTCATTTTCAAAATCCCACATGCGCTCAAAGTTCCCGTGATCAGCGAGAATGACCGCACTGCCGCCCAGTTCGAGCGTCTTGTCAACGACTTTTCCGACACAGGCATCCACTGTCTTGCACGCCGTAACGGCCGCTTCGAGCACGCCGGTATGGCCAACCATATCCGGGTTTGCAAAGTTGCAGATGACGACATCGTATTGACCGCTATCCAGCCGTTTCAGGATCTCCTCGCAAACCTCATTGGCACTCATTTCCGGCTGCATGTCATACGTTTTGACCTTCGGCGATGGGATGATCTGCCTGTCCTCTCCATCGAAGGGTTCTTCCCGCCCGCCATTGAAAAAGAAGGTTACATGAGCATATTTTTCTGTTTCCGCACATCGAAATTGAGTCAGGCCAAGCTGGCTGAACAACTCCCCGGCAATATTCGGCATTCTGCGGTTCGGGGCAAATGCCACAGGTGCCTGTATCGATGCATCGTATTCGGTCATGCACACGTAATGGACATCGGGACGAACGCTTCGATCAAAACCGCCAAACGGATCATCTACAAAAGCACGGGTAATCTCACGCGGTCGGTCGCCACGAAAATTAAAGAAGATCACAGCGTCCCGGTCTTCAACGAGAGCCAGAGGTTTTCCATCCGGACCTGTGATGTTCAGCGGCTCTACAAATTCATCTGTTTCATCTTTCGCATAAGCAGCGGCAATGGCCTCTTCTGCACTGACGGCCTTGCCGCCGATGCCCTGGGTCAAGCAATCATACGCCCGCTGGACCCGCTCCCAGCGTTTGTCCCGATCCATCGCATAAAACCGCCCTGCCACCGAAGCTATTTCACCCACACCGATCTCAGCCATTTTCGCTTCGATGTCTTTTAAGTATCCTTGCCCGCTGGTCGGTGGTGAATCCCGCCCGTCCATAAACGCGTGAAGATAGACCTCGCTAAGACCTTTTTGCTTTGCCAGTTCGAGCAGGCCATATAAATGGCCCAGCAGAGAATGGACTCCGATATCACTGCATAAGCCCATCAGGTGTAGTTTGCTGTTGTTTTTGAGGGCGTGATCCATCGCGGCATTAAGCGCCTTGTTTTCAAAAAAATCGCCTTCACGAATCGATAGTGTGATCCGCACGGAACTCTGATACACCACACGCCCGGCCCCAATGTTTTGATGGCCGACTTCACTATTGCCCATCGTTCCGGCCGGAAGACCCACATCCTCCCCATAGGTGCGAACCAGGCAATTCGGATACTTTGCCATCAATTCAGCATCCACTGGCGGGTTCGCCAGTTTAATCGAATTATAAGCATCCTCTTCGGGACGAGGATTATAGCCCCAGCCATCGCGGATAATCATCACGCACGGCCGCGTCCTCAATGTTGCGTTCTGTTCCGACATATTATTGAACCTTTCCACTGTTAAAGGGGTTTTTGGTAAAGACTTTTTAGTGTAAAGAAACAGCCCCGAAGTGTCAATTTGTATTCGGTCAATTTGGTGATTCCGGCAACCTGAAATCGACATGGACCGTATTCTATTCAAGATAGTTCAGAGCCGGAAGTGGTTTATTTTTGAAATCCTTTTGACAGGGACACCGATTTCGCTATAATCACGGCTGATTGTATCTTTTTCTCAGTTGGAGGGTGGTGTTGTACAGGGAAATAAAACAACTGAAAGGATGTTGTATGCTTAGAAATTCTATATCAATGATGTCGTATGCCATCATTATTATATTATCGGGAATCGTCTTTTTTTCGGGCTGTGATCAGTCCCAACAAACACCCACCGACCCGAATATGCTGGTTGCTGAATACCCTGAGGATCCCAAAGCCGCCGCCTTGACCGAAGAGTCACAAGAACAAGCCGTCAGCATGTATGTCGATGCCATGATGCTGAACGACCTGAACGAACGGGAACAGGCGATCCGAAAGCTCAATCTTGCACTTGAGTTGGATCCAACCTTTTCACTGGCCTATTCGCTCAAGGGCGATATCCTGCAGGGGATGGAAAAATATGAGGACAGCGCCAATGCCTATGAGCAGGCCACCCTTCACGACCCGTGGTCCTTTAAGGACTTCTTCAATCTCGGTAAAGTCTGCCAGATCATCAAACAGTGGACACGGGCTGCCAAGGCCTATGTCTCCGCCTGCAATCTGGATCCGCAGCACTATCCCGCCCACCTGGGTGCGGCACGGTGTTATTATGAGTTGGAGGCGTACGACAGTTCACTCACCTATGCGGAGAAAGCCAAAGCGCTGGATCCCAATCAGGCCGACCCGGAATTATTGCTGGGCGATCTTTTTGAAGTGCAAAAAGATCATATGCAGGCGATCGACGCATATCGCCGTGCTTTGGAACTGGAGGGAAATAATCCATCGGTCATGATTTCGCTGGGACGGGCCTATCTGCGATCCGGCCGGTACAGTTCTGCCAAAGAACTGCTAACCGATGCGATCTCAATGGATCCTGAAAACAGTCTGGCCTATCAGTATCTGGGGTTTGCCCAGCTGAAGCTAAAGGAAACCACCGAAGCCATCGAAAGTTATCGGCAGGCTGTCGAAGTTGATGAAAATGACTGGATGGCTCACAAAGGGCTGGGCGTTGCCTACATGCTGATGTCCATGAAAAATCAGAGTGACGAACAATTGCAGGCACTGGCCGTCGAGCAATGGAGCATTTCATTGCAGATCAAGCCGCAGCAGCCCAAGCTTTCGCAATTGATCAAGCAGTATTCCAACTAATGACCCTCCGACAAGACACATGGCCGATGAAATGACGAAACAATCGCCACAGTCGAACGCTGATCCTGCCGCCGAAACTGCCCTGCCGTGGCTGACGGCCACTTTGCTATTCTGGCCCATTGCCCT
>CALKKA010000155.1 GCA_937995495.1 uncultured Phycisphaerae bacterium | reverse complement strand
GCCGGCACTGGACAGTTTTGGCAGAGACCTGACAGTACTGGCCACCAAAGGCGAACTGGATCCTGTGATCGGGCGCGCGACGGAGATCGAACGATTGGTCCAGATTCTTTGCCGCCGCACCAAAAATAATCCTGTGTTGCTCGGTGAAGCCGGGGTTGGAAAGACCGCGATTGTCGAAGGACTTGCTCAGAGTATCATCGGCCACGAAGTGCCGGAAATATTAAAGGGCAAACGCTTGGTCGTACTCGATCTTGCGATGATGGTTGCGGGTACGAAGTATCGCGGTCAGTTTGAAGAACGGATCAAAGCGGTGATTAACGAAGTTCGCAGGGCGGGTAATATCCTGTTGTTTGTCGATGAACTGCATACCTTAGTGGGCGCTGGCGGTGCTGAAGGCGCAATCGACGCTTCGAATGTACTCAAGCCCGCACTGGCCCGCGGTGAGGTACAGTGTATCGGGGCGACGACCTTTGACGAATATCGTAAGTACATTGAAAAAGATGCGGCTCTGGAACGCCGTTTCCAGACGATTGTCGTTGAGCCGCCCAGTAAAGAGGAGACGGTTGAGATCCTCAAAGGATTACGCGATCGCTATGAAGACCATCACCGTGTTCATTTTACGAATGAGGCGCTCTTTCAGGCAGTCGAGCTTTCAACGCGTTATATTTCAGGGCGCTGTCTTCCGGATAAGGCGATTGATGTTGTCGATGAGGCCGGAGCGCGTGTTCGGCTTAAAAATATGACGCCTCCGCCGGATCTGGCCGAGTTTGAAGCCAAGGTCGAAAAGCTGCAGACGGAAAAGGATGAGGCGGTTCGAGATGCCGATTACGAACGGGCTGCGGCCTTGCGTGATGATATTCAGAAGATATTGGACGAGAAAGCCGGCATCCAGAAAAAGTGGCAGGACGAGAGCAGCCAAACGGTTGGAGAGGTAGACGCCGAGGTGGTTGCCGAAGTGGTCAGCAAGATGACGGGGGTTCCACTGACCCGTCTGGAAAAAGAAGAGGCGCAGAAATTACTTGAGATGGAGGATGAGCTGCACAAGACGGTGGTTTCGCAGGACGAAGCGATTGCGGCGCTGTCCAAGGCCGTGCGACGGAGTCGAAGCGGTTTGAAAGACCCGAATCGGCCGATGGGCAGCTTTATTTTCATCGGTCCCAGCGGCGTTGGCAAAACCTTGCTGGCTCGCGCCATCGCCGAGTTTATGTTTGGCGATGCGGATGCGATGATCCAGATCGACATGAGCGAATACATGGAAAAACATACGGTCAGCCGTTTGGTCGGGGCGCCTCCCGGATATGTGGGCTATGAAGAAGGCGGCCAGCTAACCGAGCGGATTCGGCGCCGTCCCTATGCGGTTCTGCTTTTGGATGAGATCGAAAAGGCCCACTCAGATGTGTATAATATGTTGCTGCAGATCATGGAAGAAGGTCGCCTGACCGACTCCTTTGGCCGAAATGTCGATTTTAAAAATGTGATCCTGATCATGACCAGTAATATCGGTGCCGACCTGATCAAGAATCAATCCGGTTTTGGGTTTGGCAAACGCACCGAAGAATCGAATTTCGATAAGATGAAAGAGCTTCTGGACAAGGAGATGGAACGCCACTTCCGTCCAGAATTCTTGAACCGGCTTGATTCCCAGATCGTCTTCCGTCCGCTGACGCGCCACGACCTGACCACGATCGTGGAATACGAACTCAACAAGGTATTTAAGCGTTTGCTTGAACATAATCTACATCTGGATATGGAGAGTAGCGCCAAGGAGTTTCTGATTGATAAAGGATACAATCCGGAATTTGGTGCGCGTCCGTTGCGTCGTGCCATTGAACGCTACATTGAAGACCCGCTGTCAGAAGATCTGCTTCGCGGGAAGTTTAAGGGCAAGACATTGATCCGAATATCTGTTCAGGATGAGGACCACCTGCGGTTTGAGGGGGTTGACGCTCCGGTTGAGATTGATGAAGATAGTGTGGTTGTTCACTCAGCCCCGCCTGCCGGCGAACCGGCCCAATAAGTAAACCCATAAGGGACTCATTTTATTTACAGGAGAAGAAAATGAAGAAAGCCATAGGACTGGTATTGGTGGTATGTTGCGTTTCGACTCTAGTGATGGCCGAAACGTCGGGTGACAAGGAAGCCGATCGTAAGGATGCTGATCCGGCTGTTTCAAGGCAGCGACCAGAAGGTGCCCCACGGGTTTCTCCGGGCCGTCGGGGTGATCCGAGAAGTCGTCAGCAGGCCTATCAGGAGATGCTGGAAAAACGCGGGGCGGCCCACAAAAAGGCCATTGCCGAACTTGAGGCAATAAAGAAGATCGCTGAAGATGAGGACGCAAAACGCACGGTTGAGGCACTCCAGAAGATGATCGACAAAAAAAGTGCTGAATTTAAGCAGAGAATGGAACAGTTTGAAAGCCAGCGTCGCGAACGCTCAAAGCAACTGCAGCAGCGGACCAATGGACGGCCCCAACGAAACAGACCTGCCGAAAAAGCCGAAGAAAAAGCTCCCGAAGAGAAATAGCATTGCGGGTTGAATAATAATAGTGAAATAGCCCACAATCAGAGCCGTGTAGAGAAACACGGCTCTGATTTTTTTGTAAAAACCCCGTAGGCCCCTGATTCTGTTTTTATTGGGCTGGGCAAGGAAATATAAAGAAAATCGTTGCTGTATTCCCTCGGCACGCTATAATCGCCAATGAACGGGGTGTAGCTCAGTTTGGCTAGAGTGCATGACTGGGGGTCATGAGGTCGCAGGTTCAAGTCCTGTCACCCCGATTGCTTAAAACATTTACTTGCAAGCCTTTACGAGAATCCAACAAACCCCCGGCGGGTTCTCTATTCCCAGTAGGGCGGATTATGGGGCGGATTGTCTGCACCGAAGCCTGTTTTCGACCCATCTGCCGGAGCATATCAGACAGGCAATCATGGCACTGGTGGGAGGAGGAATAATCTAAGGTGGTCTATATATGGAAATGCTTTGCAATATAGCATCTCATGAGGCAGGTACATATGAAGGTTTTTCCAAAAGGAGAAGAGTTGGAGCATTTCTTTGCATTTTCGTCCACGCATTCTACAGCCTTGCCTCCTGAATCCAGTATCGCCCCACACAAATCTTCAAAACCAGACTTGTAGCATTTAAAGTCGAATGGACACTCCTGCTCACTGATAATATTTGCTATCGTATCAATTTCTTCGGTCGTCAGTTTTACGTTCATTTCCGGACTCTCAAGTATGCAACTGTTCATCCGCAATATATCATAAAATGCACTTCTAAAACACTAAAATCGACAGACACGGCAAGAGCGCCCCCGGCCTATACCCCAGCACCCCCATCGGTCAGAT
>CALKKA010000154.1 GCA_937995495.1 uncultured Phycisphaerae bacterium | reverse complement strand
TACGCCTTGGGGGTGCCGCGATAGCGATCCCAGTAGTCCTCGTCCCTTTGTTTGATGCGGTTCAAGTCGATTGGAATCCCCGAGTCCCAGTCGCCGCAACTGTCTGCTTCGGTCATACCCGGATAATCCGGCATCAGCGTTGGATCAAAAAACGACCCCATCATAGGGACGACCTGCTTAACCATAAATTCAGTGGTCTGTTCGATGAGCTTGCGTGTCGGGGTGATCTGGAAGTAAGTCAGTTGAATCGAGTCCCCTTCATCGACATCCAGTTCATCGGCCAGCCACTCGTTAATGACAATCTCGTTATCGTTCAATCCGGATAGAACCGAGCCCTTTGCCTCAACCTCAATCGCCGAAACCATGGAATAGGGAATCGTTTTTTCGCCGCAGCGGATCTCATTGACAAAATAGGTGAAGATGCCGTAAGCGCCCTCGCCAGTTTTCATGGCCACATCGACAATTGGTTTATCCAGAAAGATCCGTGAGGTGCGAAGTTCAAAAATTTCCTCGGCCTCAATCCTTCGAATTTCCAGCCCGAGGTCTTCGGGCCGCATCACCTGCTTCAGTGCCGCAGATAAGTTGTCTTGTGTCCTATCATTCGCTGCATCGGCTCCGACCAAAAGCGTATTCGCCTTGCCTGCAACACCCACTTTATCCGCCAGCCATTCTAATGAAACAAATGCATTCAGCGGCGGGGCCTGTGAAGCTTGCAAATCGAATCTTCCCAGCATCCCATCGGGAACAACACCAGCCATTTTCGCCGGCCATGCCTTTGAAGAAGACTGCCCTTCTGAAAAAATCATGTCCTGGGATAACTGAGAAACCGGTTGCATTCGAAGTAAAAGCTCAGCGGTTTGCTGATCTAACCGCGATGCCACCGACTGACTGATAAGCATCCCATCATCGGGATCGAACGCAACCGTTGACTCTGATTGATGAGCCAACTGCCAGAAATTCTCTTCAATGCCATAGACATTGATATTGTGGATCCGAATGGAACCGTCCGGCGATTCAAGAACCCCTTTAATTGCCAATACAGGAACAATCAACGAATCGAGATTTATTTCCAGTTGATCGGCCAATTCCTGCCGAAAGAAACGGTCACCGGTCGTCATGGCCAGTTGTGTTTTTCCAAGCCGCATCTCGCTGATGCTCCATAAGGTGTGCCGCACCGAATCACCCACCAATAGGGCACCGGTCAGCGCCGCGCAGCAGACGCAGGCCAGCAGACTCATGACAATTTGTGTCCGGCGATAAAACGAGAGATCGCGTTTGATTATTTGTAAGAAGTTCATTTTTTTTAAAGTTCGGTCAGCCTCTGATGGTCCAGATTAAATTGCCGCTGTGTCTTACGGGCCAGTCTTCTCGAGTGTGTTGCGATCACCAGTGCGACCGATTCGCTTTGGTTCAGTTCCAAGAGCAATTCCGTTAACTGCCCTGCGGTATCGGCATCCAGTGAACCGGTCGGTTCATCGGCCAGCAGGATGTCGGGGCGGTTGACCAAGGCGCGGACTACCGCTACACGCTGGCGCTGTCCGCCCGACAGTTGACCCGGATAGGAATCGGCATATTGTGTCATTTGTGTCCGCTCCAGCAGGTCCATCGCACGTTTGCGCGTTTGTTTTTGTTCTGTCGCGGTTTGTGTGGTCGCCAGTGTTGGCAGCAGCACATTTTCAAGAACGGTACATTGCGCCAGCAAATAATGGAGTTGGAACACAAATCCGACATGCTGATTGCGAAGCCGGGCCAACTCAGTGTTCTTTAATGACGCCATATTTTTTTGATTCAGTTTGATCTTTCCGGAGGTCGGCCGGTCCAGTCCGCCCATCATATTCAAGAGAGTGGTTTTGCCGCTTCCGGATGGGCCGACGATGGAGACCGTTTGTGCTGGTTCAATCCGCAGGTTGATTTTGGACAAGACTTTTACTTCTTTGGGCTGGGCCGGATAACTTTTGCTAACTTCGAACAATTCGAGCATTTTGCTATTCCTTAATAGTGTCGCAGAGAACCGTAAACAACTCTGTCAAACTGGCCACAGTCCTGTCAATAGAATAAGTGGTTTCTATCGCCTGTCGTCCCTGCCGGCCCAGTTGGAGCATTCTCTCCCGGTCCGTTAACAGGGAGCGCAATGATTCTGAAAGACGCACGGGGTTGTTCGGATGGTACAGGACACCGGCATTTGTTTTCTCAACCAGTTCGGGAAAGACTCCCAGATCAGGTAACACAAACGGTCGCGAGGCTGCACAGGACTCCAAGGCAAACAAACCGTATGCTAATGGTTTTCGTGAGGGGAGAACCATAACCGAGATATTTTTCAGAAATTCTTTTCGGAAATGATCCGTGTAATCATCCACATAGTCCACTGCTTCAGACAGCCCCATGGCATTGATACGGTTCTGCATCTTATTTAAGAACACCTTGTCGCCAGCACCTTTTCCTCCGGTGACCCGAAGCATCGTATATTTCAGTCGATCATCGTTTCGAAGGAGATGCAGGGCATTGATCAGGATGTCCAATCCATGATCGTGACACATCTTTGACAGAAAACCAATGGTTGGAACCTCGGGTAACTGGGATGATGTTTCAAAGCCGGCTGGATCAACCCCCATTGGGATCACCGGCATTGTTTCTATCTCCAACCGCTCCTGCATTATCTGACAATAGTAATCGCTGACACAAACCAAACCATCAAACGATGCGGCGTGCTGACGGACCCGTTGCCAGCACTGCTCAGCATACGGTTTTGGCAGGGTATCCAAAAAGCCCTCTTCGTCCTGCAGTAGACAGATAACGGGAATGTTCAGTCGTTCTTTGAGTGCCGGGGCCAGTCCGGCCAGCAGAATATTGGATACGATGATGACATCCGGCTTGGGATGCAACGAAGCAAGCCAATTGGCCAATCGTTCTAATTCCTTGAGTTGTTTTCCATCGCGGCCCTGCAGCATGGACAGGGTTGTCTGGCCCAGGTCCTTAGCCGATGTCATCCCCGCCCATTTACCAACACCCTTTAACAAAAAAGAGCTGTCAAAGCATCGATCCAGAAAGCGGGGAGTTTTGCGAAATAGACCCAGTTTCTGCTGAAGGTAAACATTGATTCCTCCGAAAAAAATAGGGGCCTG
>CALKKA010000153.1 GCA_937995495.1 uncultured Phycisphaerae bacterium | reverse complement strand
TCGATGCATCGTGTGGCGGTTACGCCTTTCACGCTTCTATCCGCGGTAGAGCGCAATAACGGCATAGCGACAACAGGGAGTACGGCCCACATTTTGTTAATGAAAGAAGCGCGCCGGTCTCCCTTTTTTTATGCGCACTGCCTTCGTCATTTACTTTTTAAACCTCTCCTTGTATCCGGCGCTATTGGCTCTATAATAGATAGCGATGGGTCAAGACCGTGGACATTTGAAAAAGGCCGTACTCTGGCAAGCAGAAGATGGCAAAAAAGTTCGTTGCTCGCTATGCAACTGGCGGTGCCTGATTGCTGAAGGGGGCCTCGGCCGATGCCATGTCCGAAAGAATGTTGGCGGAGTTCTCTATTCCCTCAATTACGACAAGCTCTGTGCCGCCGGAGCAGATCCCATCGAGAAAAAACCACTCTTTCATTTTCAACCTGGATCTAAGAGTTTTTCTATCGCTACACCGGGGTGTAATTTTCAGTGTGTGTTCTGTCAGAATTGGCAGATCAGCCAGATGCCATACACACAGAATGACTTGGAGGGGAGCGAATATTCCCCGGAGCACATTGTCGAAGTCGCCATCCAATCCGGCTGTAAAAGCATCGCCTATACCTATACCGAACCGACGATCTTCATGGAGTTATGCTCTGAGACGGCTCTGCTGGCCAAGCAGAGGGGGCTCTCAAATGTCTTCGTCAGCAACGGCTTTATGACAACCGAAGCGATTGATTTCGCCAAGCCCTGGCTCGACGGGATCAATATTGATTTGAAGGCATTTACTGAATCGTACTACCGTGATTTATGCAAGGCCAAACTCAAACCCGTACTGGAAACAATTTCCTATATCGCACAAAAAACCGATATCTGGATGGAGATCACGACATTGATCGTTCCGGGAAAGAACGATTCCGATGACGAGCTGCGATCTATTGCAGAGTTCATTGCAAAGGAAGCATCGATCGATGTGCCGTGGCATATCAGCCGGTTTTACCCACAGTACAAAATGAATGATGCTCATCCGACAGATGAGGTAGCCCTGGAACGCGCTTATGATATTGGCAAAGAGGCGGGGCTAAGGTATGTTTATTTGGGCAATCTTCTTGGTTCTCGAGCCGAGTCCACCTACTGCCATAGTTGCGGCGCCCTGTTGATCGACCGAACGGGCTACCAGGTCCATCAAAATCTCATCGATGATGGCCGGTGCCCCCAATGCAACGCTGAAATAGCGGGTTTCGGGCTGTAAAATCATATCTATTTGGTTGATAGCTGAACCAATTGTGGATTTATCAGTATAGGTACTATCGTATCATTTTTTACAGTTGACGGTTGGGTTAGTATTGGGTACTTTGATGGGCAGTGGAATCCCCATTTGAATTAGGGAGTTTTCGAGTGGTACGGGAGAAAGCACATATCGCTGAAACAATGGCTTCGATATCCAGGCCTCTTGAAGTCTCATTTCATCGTCACATTCTTCTTATTTTAACGTCTATTGTTTCCCAGTTTGCGATTAATTCGGGAGATACCGTTAATACAGGTTATGAAACTTTACTGTGAAAGGGAAAAGCAATGAAAGAAAAAGTGAGATATCTATGGGTATTGGGACTTTGTGTCCTAATTTGTGCAAGTCCGGTTTGGGCTGCTGAGAAAAAACCCAACATTCTGGTTATTTGGGGGGACGATATTGGCCTGACCAATCTCAGCGTGAACACCCGTGGAATGATGGGCTACAAGACCCCCAATATCGACCGGGTGGCCAACGAAGGCATGATCTTTACCGACTACTATGGTGAGCAGTCCTGTACAGCAGGGCGGTCCTCTTTCATTACTGGCCAGAGCGTCTTCCGCACCGGCCTTTCCAAGGTCGGCCTTCCGGGAGCCAAAGAGGGGATGAACGAAAAGGATCCCACTATCGCCGGTCTGCTCAAGGCACAAGGGTATGCCACCGGCCAGTTCGGAAAAAATCACCTCGGTGACCGGGACGAGCATTTGCCTACAAATCACGGCTTTGACGAGTTTCTCGGGAACCTCTATCACCTTAATGCTGAAGAGGAACCGGAGAATGAGGACTACCCCAAGAATCCTGAATTCCGCAAAAAATTCGGCCCGCGCGGGGTCATTAAGTCTTTTGCTGACGGCAGAATCGAAGACACTGGCCCCCTCACAAAGAAACGAATGGAAACCGTTGATGATGAAACCGTTGCTGCTGCACTTGATTTTATTGAGCGACAGCACAAGGCTGGAAAACCTTTCTTCTGCTGGTGGAACGGTACCCGGATGCACTTCCGCACTCATGTTAAAAAGGAGCTGCGAGGCATCTCAGGCCAAGACGAATACTCCGATGGCATGGTCGAGCACGACATGCACGTAGGCCAACTGCTTGATAAACTCGATGAACTGGGTATTACTGACAGCACCTTCGTCATGTATTCTACAGACAATGGTCCGCACATGAACACTTGGCCGGATGCGGCGATGACGCCATTCCGCAGTGAGAAGAATACCAATTGGGAGGGCGCTTTTCGTGTGCCCGCAATGGTACGCTGGCCCGGCCATATCAAAGCTGGTTCGGTAACCAACGAGATCGTTCATCATATGGATTGGTTGCCTACTTTTCTGGCCATCGCTGGTGATTCGGATATAAAAGAGAAGTTGAAGCAAGGCGATGCGGAAGCCATCGGTCGCAGCTACAAAGTACATCTTGACGGCTACAATGTGTTGCCGCTGCTGACCGGCGAGGTCGAGGAAAGTCCGCGAAAAGAAATTTTCTACTTCTCTGATGATGGTGACTTGACCGCGCTGCGTTATGGGGACTGGAAGATGATCTTCATGGAGCAGAAAGCCGAAGCAACTTTTAGGGCATGGATGGAACCCTTTGTTCCGTTGCGTGTTCCAATCATAGAAAATCTGCGCCGCGATCCGTATGAGCGGGCTTCGGTTACTTCCAATACCTACTATGACTGGCTGTTGGATCGGGCGTATCTGCTGGTGCCGGCACAGGCCTATGTGGGTGAATTTCTCACGACTTTCCAAGAGTTTCCCCCGCGTCAGAAAGCGGCAAGCTTTAGTCTGGATCAGGTCATGGAGAAGATGACCGGTGCA
>CALKKA010000152.1 GCA_937995495.1 uncultured Phycisphaerae bacterium | reverse complement strand
GGCATTGGTAACGCACCCTTATTACCGATTGCAACAGCGCTTAAGGAAGCCGGTAACAAGGTCATTAGCATTCTGGGGGCTCGAAATCAAGAGCTTCTGATTCTGGAAGAGGAGTTTAAGGCGATCAGCGATGAATTGTTTGTTATGACCGATGACGGCTCTTACGGCCATAAAGGCCTTGTGACAGAACCCTTAAAGGAAGTTTGCAACCGTGACCCGAAACCGGATTGTGCCATTGCCATCGGACCGGCAATAATGATGAAGTTCTGTTGTGAGACAACAAAGGAGTTTAGTGTTTCGACGCAGGTTTCACTTAATACCATCATGGTTGACGGAACCGGAATGTGTGGTGGATGTCGAGTGGAAGTCGGTGGAGAAACGAAATTCGTCTGTGTGGATGGCCCGGAATTTGACGGTCACCAGGTCAATTTTGAACAGATGATGAAACGGATGAGTGCCTACAAGGCGCTGGAGCAAAAGGCCTTTGACACGTTCAAAGACCACAAATGCAGGATCGGGTTGAATTCACAGCCAAAGTGATATCAATCATTCCGACAAAGAATCCAATTTTATAGAGGAACCCCCGTGACCAGTAGTGACAAATTACTTCAGGAACTGACCGATAAACAAAAGGGCGGAAACTTAAAAGCAAAAGACCGCTATGAGATCCCCGTACAGGACATGCCCGCTCAGGATGGTGTCGAGCGCCGCAGCAATATGGCGGAAGTTGCGACAGGCTACACCGAGATACAGGCCCGTCTGGAAGCCATGCGCTGCCTGCAATGCAGAAACGCTCCCTGCATGGAAGGATGTCCCGTTCGTATTCGCATCCGTGAATTTGTCACCGCCATCGCCGGCGGAAATTTCAAAGAAGCGCTGGCAATCATTAAAGAGAATTCTTTACTGCCGGCAGTCTGTGGACGTGTGTGTCCTCAGGAAGTTCAATGTCAGGAAACATGCACGGTCGGGAAAAAATTCAAAGATCCCGAAAAAAGCGTTTCGATCGGTCGCCTTGAGCGGTATGTGGCTGATAAATATGGAAAAGATGGCGGTACTCCTAAGGTCGCCGAACCGACTGGCAAAAAAGTGGCTATTGTGGGTTCGGGTCCCGGCGGAATTGTTGTGGCCGCCGATGTTCGAAGGGTAGGGCATGAGGTGACGGTTTTTGAAGCATTTCACAAACCCGGCGGAGTGATGGTCTACGGCATCCCTGAGTTTCGCCTGCCCAAGTCGATTGTTCAGGAAGAAATCGATGTACTCAAGAAAATGGGCGTCGAAATTATATGTAATTATATCGTGGGTCGGACGCGCACCATCGAGCAGCTGATGAAAGAAGATGGATACGATGCTGTTTATATTGGCGTCGGAGCCGGACTGCCAAAGTTTATGAATATGGAAGGGGAACATCTGGTCGGTGTTTACAGCGCCAATGAATATTTGACCCGCGCCAATTTGATGAAGGCCTACCAGTTTGGCAAAGGCGCTGAAACCCCGATTGCAGTCAGCAGGAATGTGGCCGTGCTGGGCGGAGGGAATGTCGCGATGGATGCAGCAAGAATGGCGATTCGTCTTGGTGCTAAAAATGTTTATTTAGTTTATCGACGCAGTGAAAAGGAAATGCCGGCTCGTGTTGAGGAGGTTCATCATGCCAAGGAAGAGGGGATACAGTTTTGCACACTTCAAAATCCCAAGCGTGTTTTGGGCGACGAAGAGGGCAAAGTGGTCGGCATGGAATGCTTGAAGTATGAACTGGGCGAACCGGATGATTCGGGGCGTCGCCGTCCGGTCCCCATTGAGGGCAGTGAGTTTGTGATTGATGTGGACACGGTTATTGTCGCAATCGGCAACGGGGCCAATCCACTGATTGAACAAACAACGCCTGGACTTGAATTTAACAGGTGGGGCAACATTGTCGTAGACAAAAACTGCAAGACGTCACTGAATGGCGTTTATGCAGGCGGCGACATCGTCCTGGGAGCAGCAACCGTAATTTTGGCAATGGGCCAAGGCCGCATCGCCGCCGCTGCGATAAATGCTTACCTGTCTGAATAACTGCTTAGACCGTTATTCGCTCGTCTCACAAAAATGATGGTGTTCGGAAATCGCATACAAGTGCTCGTGTGTCTCCGGTTCGTCCATACACTCAACGATCAGGTCGAATACCTGGCAGGCGCTCTCATAGAGCCGACCTGTGACAATCGTGGTCTGGCCGACCACATTTTCGAAAAGAACGATACAGGCTTGATCTGAAATGCTTCCGCCCGTTTCTTTTCTTGAATCAAGAATGGGAACCACCTGGTCATCCAGTTTGACGATGCCGATGACATTTTTAGAACCGTTTTGGGCTGTCTGCAAACAGACGCAACCCGCAACCTTGATTTGAAATCCATAGTCTTGTGGAATCGCGGTAAATGCAGTAACGCGTTTTCCGTTTTTTGACTCGCCGTTGTTGCTATCTGGGGTCACAAAATCCCTTTTCATAACTCGATACTCCCTTCATAGTTGCCCCAACCGTTTTCGTCCACTCGCTCAATGATATGCT
>CALKKA010000151.1 GCA_937995495.1 uncultured Phycisphaerae bacterium | reverse complement strand
GATCGAGAGGTCTTACTTGAGAAACTTTTCCGAAAATATTCTTCTGTAAACGGAGCTTTCGCATCCGACGTGGCGACGCAGCTTGGGTTGCTTGCCGTCGAAAAGGCAGACATGCAAACGGCGCTAAACTATCTGTCGAGTGCAGCCCAGTTGAACCCTTACAACCAACTGGCTGTAAGCAAGTTCTTAGAACTGTCAGCGCCCGAGGATGGTGAACGCGATCAGCGAATACCCGTCGTGCAAGCTCGCAGGGTTCTTGAAATGAATCCTTATGATCTTGATGCGGCTGTTCGATATGCTGATATGTTGCGGCAGCTTCAAATGTACAACACTGCTTCGAGTGCCTATGAGTATATATCTCAGCTCCATCAATTTTTGTACCCGGACCAGCCGTTACCCGATGACATTATTCAGGGCTGGTTATTCAGTTGCTATCATGGCGATCGTTTGCAAACGAAATGCCTGGGCCTAACAGAGACATACCGCGACCCGGACCGATTTAATTTAGTGTTAGAGGCCGTTTCAGGTAAGACTCTGATCAAACTGGGGCGGACTGAAGAGGGTAATCGATTGCTTGAGTCTGCCGCTCAAAAGGGAGAGGGTCTTGCATCGGTTAAAAGCCTATCTGAACCGGTTTACCCGGAATACCTCGCTTGGTTCTATAGCTTTGTTCTGGAGCAGCCTGATAAATCACTGACATGGAGTAATCAGGCCTTTGTCGAGGATCCCAATCGGCAGGGTGTTGAAGCCATATTTGCTTATTCTCTGGCCTTGAACGGCCAGAATGACCTTGCAGTGCAGTATGCGGAGCCCTTAAAGGAGAACGATCAAATAGCAGCATTGGCCATGGCTTTTGTGCAGCTTTCAGGAGACGACAAGCAGGCAGGTCTGGATGCTTTGCGGTCTGTGGTGGAGATGGCTCCGGACTCATTCATCGCGGAAAAGGCAATCCGTCTTTTGGAGGAACAGGAGTCGGACTACATCCCTTCGGATTCATTAGGGACTTTTCGAGAACGCCTTGAAGCAGAGTATGGCAGTCGGATGGTTCCCCGTTTTATAGCTCCGGTGGATTGCTGCTCGGTAAAGTTCTTATTTAATGGTTCGGATTTTTTGTACGGTGCTGATTTTTCGGGTCGTCTTGTGATTGAAAATACTTCAGATGAAGCCTTGGTGATATCGGAAGAAGGGCTGATCCACGGGTATCTTCGCATCGATGCGGTGCTGGAGGGAAGTATGAACGTAGAAATCCCCGATCTACTTTTGATGAGGTTTCGACCTTCACAGCCGATTCTGCCGGGGGAATATCTTTCTGTTCCCCTAGAGCTTAATCGCGGACGGCTGAGAACACTTTTAATGACCTATCCCCAGGCAGATATTCAAGTTCATTTCAAAGCCTATTTGGATCCGGTGATTTCAAAGTCTGGGCAACCAGAGAACCGGATGAAAAATATTAAGCCCATCCAGGCTCAAATTCGGCGCAGGGGGGTTGTGCTTTCGCGGGACTTCCTGCTACAGCGGTTGGATGTCTTGTCAAAAGGTCAGCCGGGGCAAAAGTATCGGGCGGCTTCGATGTTTGCCGGTCTGCTCGCTGAGCAGATCGCTGTCGATCTGAGTGGAGCAGATTTTGAATATGTCCGGGTTGAACGAGAACTGCTAACAGATTCGATCCGCAAGTTGCTTGTGGACAAAGATTGGAAAATAAGAGTCCACACCCTTTCGAGTCTCTTGTCGTTATCAATTCCACTGGATGGAATTGCTGCTGAGGTATCAGAGAATCTTAATCATGACAAGTGGCCGGTTCGTTTGATAGCGATGGTTCTATTAGCAAAGGCCCAACCGGAAACATTTCAAAAAGTACTCGATTGGGCGGTTCAGCATGACGCTTATGAACTCAACCGTCGCATGGCAGTCGCGCTGGGAGGGCAAATGAAGGATCTAGAGGTGAAGGATCCAGGGGTGAACGAATTGGCGGATGAAGTGTCTGATTGATAAACGAAATCATTTCTATACGACATAAAACCCCATTCCTGTTTCAATACAGCCATTTAGAGTTACTATTTTTTCAAAAAATCCCAAAAAAAGGATTGTTTTACCTTTGGAAATTATGTAAACTCCCGGGCCTGTTTGTAAAAAAAAGTGGCCAACTTTCGAAAGGGAATAAAATGCCGGCAAAAGTGGATAGTGGAACCTGTACGGGTTGTGGCGCATGCGTTGATTGCTGCCCGAGCGAAGCGATTGAAATGCAGGAAGATAAGGCAGTTATCGTCGAAGATAAGTGTGTTGACTGTGGTGTTTGTGTCGATGAATGCCCGGTTGAAGCCATTAGTATGGAGTAACGATTTTCAGGGGCCCCATCGTCTAGAGGCCTAGGACACCGGGTTTTCAACCCGGCGACAGGGGTTCGAGTCCCCTTGGGGCTATATCGATAAGGACGCTGAACGGAATTATTCAGCGTCCTTTTTTTCTGCGCGGTATGCGGGAAGTTCAGCGCCAAGAAGACGCTCAATGTCGGCGTAAAGTTGGTCGCCCACAATGCCGTCTGAGCAATCCACCCAAACCCCGGAACTTTTTGTGCGGTATAGAAAGAACGAAAGATTTGACAGGTGTTTTTTGATGTTTTCGGGGAAAGGGATCACAGACCCGGTGGTCCAGTTCTCTTCAAGAAAGCAATCGATCTCCTGCCGCGATGCAGGAGAAAAAAAACCTAAGTCATGTATTGCTTCAGCATCGATCTTAAACCATTGATATTGCTGAATTCGCTTTCTTTTCCATTCAATGGATTTCTTAAATGTGCGATCAACATGTAAAATGGAGTAGCTTCGCAAATCATGGACCCAGCGATAATCTGTTTTTTGAATTTTTTTCAACTGGTCAATTTGTTTTCTTAGTTCTGAAGCTTTCTCGAAGTTCATTGATTTAGAAGCCTTGTCCATTCGCTGGTTGAGTGTATTTAGAGAGGATTCGAGCTGTCCATTTGCGTTTTGAATGGCTTCGTGACATCTTTCTAGGTAGCTTTCTTTCTGAGTTAGATCAAGGCATGGCTTCGGACATTTCTTCATTTGAAGGTAGGGGCAACTGGATTCTCTTCCTGTTTTTAACAGCGTCGGATTTTGACACAAACAAAAAACACTGTTAAGAATTTTTGAAAATTCTCCCGCGGCTTTTCGGCTGGGAAACAGGCCGTATACGATTCGCTTTTCAGAGATCGCAGGATTGTTCGAGACATCAAAAAAGGGTAAGTAAGAACCCATCTCGATAACAGAGAAGCAGGGGCGAGGCAGTTGGAAAATTTCATCAGCCTGCCTTTCAAAGATCGCATTAGCAATTTGAATATAGTGGGTCTGTGTCAGGAAATCATTGTAGCAGCACCGCCAGTAAATTTTACTGGCAAGCGTTGAAATATTTGTTCGCTTGGAAATTCCCTCATCGTGGTGAAAAAGTTTTGTACGAGCGGTTCTTCGAAGATTGGCCGTCTGTAATAGCTGAATGGGTCGGTGATTGGAGTCAACAAAAAGTAAAACACCCTTGCAGGTGGGAATAACTGCAAGGGCGTCTGGAGTGCAATTTTGTTTTTCAAGAGCGACCGAAGAATCAAAGAGTTCCTCGTAAGGGGGAGTCATCAAACCCTCATGCCGCTGATAATGGTATCAAAGACGATTGTGTCATCTACAATTCCCTGGACTGTTGCTGAGAACTGACGGCTTCGAACTTTGTCAATATGCCCAAGAAGGTGCAGACGGCTTCCCGGAAGAACGGTATTGCGAAATTTAGTTTTTCCGATGCCCGAAAAACCAATAAAACCCTCTAAACCATAAATCCGCTTCATAAAGAAACTGCACAGTTGTGCCGCAGATTCCACCATGATAACCCCCGGCATGATCGGACGCCCCGGCAGATGGCCGCGAATCCAAAATTCAGAGTCCGTAATATCTTTATATCCCAGGCAAAGCATATTGGCCAAGTCGTGCCAAATGATACCGTCCAGCTGAGACATCTCATAGGATTGTGGGTTAACTTCGGCGATAGCTTCATCGTCGAATTCAATTTTCGATAGATCAATTGTACTTAAATCGATAAGGGGGGCGGGCATAAAATCTCCTGTCCCAAGCAGTCATGGGCCTTGAGTATTAGTAAAAAATATTATCCGACCCAACTCACAAGATGGGGTGTAAGATTTACTTGTCTTAAGCGCTGGACCGTATTTCGAGGACCGTATTTCGGACATTTTGCGATGCCTGCTTGATCATCTGCATCTGCTTACGGACGCGTGTCCCGGCCGCTTTGTTGCCGCCTTCAGCTTTATTAATATCTGTTTCGATCTCTGCAACCAGTTGTTTCAATTCTTCGTAAGCCTGCATGAATCATGCCTCCTTAAAACACAGTTTAACATTAATATTTCATTACAACTTCAGGTCAGGATTCTACACATCCGAACATGATTTTCAATCTATTTTTTGGATTATCCGAATATTTTTAGGGTTAATTCAGCAATTCGCTGGCCTCGTCGTGTGCATTGTTTCTTCACACGGTCATCCGGTTTTCCGATCGAAACAGGTCCGTAATGATCTCCTTGCGGGTCACCCTGAACGATCATCCCATGAATCAGTAGCATATTATTAATTTCGCAGATCGTCGTTTCATTGCCGCCGCCGGTATTGGCCGAACTGCTGAACGCGGCCCCAATCTTTCCATCCAGTTTCCCGTGTTTGCTGACGGATTCGTCGAACAATTGAGCCACAGGAGCGGCCGCTCTGCCGTAATAGGTTGGAGAGCCGACAACAATCGCGTCCACATCAACTAAGTCGGTAACCTTGACATCGGCAACACTTTTGCATTTCGTTGGTAATCCTGAAGTTTCCATCGATTCGGCAATCACATTCGCCATGGCTTTCGTGTTTCCACTTCTCGAATAATAAACAACCAATCCTTTAGCCATGTCGCTTAGTTTCCTTTCTCGGGAGGTTTCTCATCCAACGGCTCTATATTTTTACGGAAATCGGACGGCGTTTCAATGATAAAAACGGCCTTTTTCAACTTTTTATTGATTTCAAATTCAGTGAATTTAATATTATAGATGTCGCCTTGTGACGAATAAGCCACGATTTGCTGTGGCATGTAGGTCTCACTATCTGCCCGGAAATCGATTTTTTTGTACTCTTTTTCGTATTTTGAACCTTTTTTAACATTCAGCAAAAGGTTGATAGACGGAGTGGATTCGTTGGACTTTTCAGGCAGAGTGATGTCAAAATCCTTCTTGAGTTGGTCGATATTTGAGAAGCCGACCAGTGGAAAACTGTGGCTTATTAGTTCAAAAACGCCGATTGGATTGTCTTCAGGTGCTTTCTGGTAACGATCGATTTGCTTGAGTTTGAAGTCGATTCGGGTCAACCATGCCCCATCGAAAAGAAACTCTTCCCTGCGGTTTTCCGGGTCAAAATTTTCCTGTTTTAGATCATCAAATCGAATTCTCAATTGAGAGCGGTCATTGTCCTCCTGATAGTAAAGCATTCCGTTTTGAAGGGTTTTCGAATCCAATAAATCAGGGTCCTGAATAAAAAGATAAGAGATTTTTGCCTGACAAGATTTTAATCTTTTTGTGGCATTGTTCATTTTCAAGAGGATTTCTTCGATTTCTCCGGCATTGTAATCCGGCGGTTGCTTCTGGGTCGCAGGTGGATCGGAGGGCTGATTTTCTGATTGGCTGCAACCTGACACTGTAGCCAGTGAAAATGAGTTCAGCCATACTGAACATAAAACGAGTGCAATGTATCTTTTCACAGTTTTACTCCTGTTCAAGTTTAGTGATAATCCCCGGCAGTTCACTCATATGTGAGATGGAGTAGTCTGCATGGGCTTTATAATGGTCGGCTTTTGGGTGCGTTTCGATTAAAACAGCGATTGCCCCGGCATTTTGTGCCGCCAGCAGGTCATGCAGGAAGTCTCCCACAACGATTGTTTCGGCGGGAGTCGAATGGAATTGACGACACAGCTCAAGTACGCCGTATGCATCGGGCTTGGCAGGGCCATCCTGACGGGCCACAATGCCGTCGAAGTAAAGTTGGTGGCAGTGGGCGACATAAAGTGTGTTTTCGCGTGTGTTCCGTGTTAACAGCCCGATCGGTATCTTTCGCCGGCGAAGTTCTGAAAGTAGTTCGGTGACGCCGTCCTTCAGTCGTGAGTTCTGTGCAGCGTGAGATTCATGACGGGCCAGAATGGCGTGTGCCTTCTCCTGCCGGGCAGGGGGCATGGCCTCAATGGCTGCCAGGATATCTGTGGATTCGGGGGGAAGGTCCATTTCGCTGCGAATTGTGTCAAAATCCAGCACCGGTTCAGTCAGCGTTCCGTCCAGATCAAATATGACTGCGTTTACTCTCACAGTTCCGTGCCTGCTTCATTTTGCATCAGTTCAAGTAAATATTGACCGGCCTTATTTAAAGGGTGTCCCTTTTGAATGATGATGCCGGTGGGGCGGAACAAACGCTCATTTGAGAGTTCGGCCACGGTCAATGTTCCGCTGCTCACTTCAGTATGAACGCTGGGGAGTGGAAGGATGCCGACACCAGACTTGATCTCGATGGCGCGCTTGATCGTCTCGATATTGTCAAACTCCATTATGATTTGAGCGGATACGCCGTGTCGTTTAAGAATACTGTCTATATGGTGCCGGGTGGGCACCCCCTGGGAGAAGGCGATGAATTTTTCCCCCTGCAGTTGGTGGATATCGATCTCTTCTAAAGGGGCAAACGAATGCTCCGGCGAACAGACCAATACCAAGGGTTCGTTTTCAAACGAATAGACCCTCACATTTCGGTCTTGTTTAGGCAGCGCAACCACGCCGATATCGACGCTGCCTTTGAGAAGTCGCGTATAAATCTCTTTTGCATCCAGATATTCAATTGAGAGATTTACATCGGGGTAAATTTTCATAAATTTTCTGATATAGGGTTGAAGCGTGTGCATGCCGATACTGAATATTGAAGCAAGATTAATACGACATTTCGTTTTGGCCAATGCGGCCAGTTCGTAGTTGAGTCGGTCATGCCGTTCCAACAGGTCTTTGCAGCCCCGGTAAAAGACCTGGCCGGATTCAGTTAATTCGAGAGGGCGTTTTTTTCGGTTGATGAATTGCGTGCTGTGGGCCAGTTCAAGCTGTGCGAGCTGTTGAGAGATGGCTGACTGGCTGACGCCATGCAATTCGGCCGTTCTCGAAAAATTTTTAAGCTCAACGAGATCGCAGAAGATTTTGGCAGTGTCAAGGTTCATATTACGTAAGCTTATAGTTACTATTCGCAAAGTTTATTTGATAGCAGCGTAACTGATGGTTATTATAACTAAAAATAATAGAATGTAAAGAAAATAATAGAATGTAAAGCGCTGAATTAGGAGGTTTTTTCATCTCGGCGTTCATTGTTAAGTTTTGTTGCCGACTTCCGTTCCTTGGGGAACATTTTGTTTTGTATCGTACCGGTAGTTTAGTGGGCCCGCATGAAGCTCGAAATTGCTGGTTGAAGAATACCAGAGACATTTTAATAGGAGTTAAACAATGCAGAGTTGGACAAAAAACAACGACGCTCTCGGAACAGTTAACCGGGGCGTACCCTGCGAATCAGGGTTGTGTACGCTGTGTCTGTCAAATTGCAAAGGCAAATGCGAGACATGGACATCATCATTAGTCGGTCGGAAAATATTGTACCCGCGTGCATTTGGAGCCAGTACATCCGGTTCGTCTAATGTTACAGCTGTAGGTGTTGGGTATCAGGCGTTACGTATTCAGGGCTATGCCTATGGTTCAAAGGGGTTGGATGCAGGACTGACCAAAGACCCGGACGATTGTGTCTTTCCGAATGTGAATGTCGAAACATCCTTCGGACAGGATATGATTACCAAGTGCCGCATGCCGATGATGACCGGTGCCCTGGGATCAACCTTTATTGCGGCCAAATACTGGGACTCATTCGCAGTGGGTGCAGCACTGTGCGGCATTCCGATCGTCGTGGGTGAAAATGTGGTCGGCGTAGACAAGATGAGCAAGCTGGAAAAGGGTGGCATTAAGTCGTCTCCGGAAATGGACCGCCGTGTTGGAACATTCCTGAAATATTATGATGGCTACGGTGCGATTATCGTTCAGATGAACGTGGAAGACACGCGCAATGGTGTGGCTGAATATCTGATCGACAAGTATGGCGACAAAGTCATTATCGAATTAAAGTGGGGTCAGGGTGCCAAGGACATCGGCGGTGAAATTCAGGTCAATGATATCGAATACGCCAAGTTCCTCAAGGACCGCGGCTATGTTGTTGACCCGAATCCGTATGACCATGTTGCACAGGAGGCCTATGCCGACGGCAGTCTGAAATCGTTTGCCCGTCACAGTCGTTTGGGTGGTACCGATATTGATACGGTTGACGGCGTTCGTGAAGCCTTCATGGGCGAAGTCGCTCGTCTACGTAAACTCGGTTTCAAGCGCATCACGCTCAAGACCGGTGCTTATGGCATGGAAGCACTGGCGATGTCGATTCGTTATGCGGCCGATGCCAAGCTGGATCTGCTGACGATTGACGGTTCCGGCGGCGGTACCGGCATGAGCCCCTGGAACATGATGGAGCATTGGGGTGTCCCGTCTCTGTCGCTGCATGCGAAAACCTATGAATACTGCAAAATGCTGGAAGCGAAGGGCATTAAGGTGCCGGATATTTCATTGGCCGGCGGTTTCGCCCGTGAAGACCATATCTTCAAGGCAATGGCTCTGTGTGCTCCGTATACCAAGCTGGTCTGCATGGGTCGGGCGCCGATGATCCCGGGCTATCTGGGCAGCAACATCGAAGGCGTGTTCCATCCGGACCGCCGTGAAAAACTCAACGGCAACTGGGACGAACTGCCCGCAGCTGTAAAAGCACTGGGTAAGACTCCCGAAGAGATTTTTGCCGGTTGGGAAATCGTCAAGGACAAGGTGGGCGCCGATGAGATGAAGAACATTCCGTTCGGTGCGATCGCGATGGTGGGTTATGCTGATAAGCTGGCCTGCGGCCTGCAGCAGTTTATGGCCGGGGCGCGGAAGTTCAATCTGTCGCAAATCACCCGAGATGACCTCATGGCGGCTAACCGTGAAACGGCTGCCGAAACCGGCATTGCTTACATGACCGATTCGCTGGATGAAAGTGCTAAGGCGATTTTGAATGCGTAGTTTCGATTGATGCTTTTTTCAAGGCCTTGCCCTTCGGGGTAAGGCCTTTTTTATTGTTTTTCGCCGTTAAGTCCGTACAATGGCTCCCCATGGCAGAACAACAAACCGATCTAAAAAAAGTACTGAAACAGCATCTGGAGATGGAGTCATTTTTTGTGGGCGATTTTTCCATAAAAGGCCCCGAAGAATTGTTTCCGGTCGCTTCTCCCGATCCAAACACTCAACAAGAGGCCTCTGATATGACCCTATCCCTTGATACGATTGCAGCAACCGTGCGTTCGTGCACGAAATGTGAAATCAGCGGCAGTCGGCTCAATGCCGTGCCCGGACAGGGCAACCCCAAGGCCCGGCTGATGTTTGTCGGTGAGGCGCCGGGGGCGGATGAGGATAAGCAGGGACTGGCGTTCATCGGCAGGGCGGGCAAACTGCTGACCGAGATTATTATTGCGATGGGCCTGAGTCGGGATGAGGTGTTTATTGGCAATATCCTCAAATGCCGCCCGCCGGGAAATCGCGATCCGAAGCTTGATGAGATCGATAATTGCTGGCCGTATCTGAAACGCCAGTTGGAGATTATCCAACCGGAAGTGATCGTGGCACTGGGCGCTCACGCGGCCCGAACGCTGCTGGATACCAAAGACGCCATTGGTAAACTTCGCGGCCGGTTCCATGAGTACAAGTTCTCTGATGAAGTCCCGCCATCCAAACTCATGCCGACCTACCACCCGGCGTATCTATTGAGGAACTACTCCTACGACAACCGCAAACGCGTCTGGGAAGATATGATGAAAGTTCTCAAAGAATTGGGCTTGCCGGTGCCAAAGAAGAGGGGGTAAACAACTATAGGGCAGTGTAATGAGGCAGAATTATTATAAGCATCAAAATATTGATGATGAGATCGCACAAAAAACGGATTGGACGCCTTTGTGGCCAAAAGTTGGGCAACAGAGTCGTCTTTACAAACTTGTGCAAACAGACTCGAATAGAATAGAATATCATCTGACAATCGGCGCAAAGATATTCCATCTGTTTTTGTGCGTTCTTGGGGTCTGCTTTGTAATCGGTGTAATTGGTAGTTATGTGGTTCAACAAGCATTTAGTTTCGATGCAAAACTGTTGCTTTTGATTATTGGACTGATTCTTGTTGCCGGATGCGGGCGTATCTATTTTAGTGGTTCCGAGCCGATCGTTTTTGATAAACATAAGGGCTATTTTTGGAAAGGTAAGAAGGGACTCAACAGAACCACCTATGAAGACCCGATGCAATTAAATGTTATGATGAATCAAATTCATGCTATCCAACTGATTTCAAAAAAAGTGGGCGGAGGAGTGGATTCATTTTATTCTTATGAAGTAAATCTTGTGCTTAAAGAGGGGAAACGTTTAAGTGTTGTCGATCACCCAACCTCATTCTTAGCGAAAGAAGATGCCCAGACACTTTCTACTTTTCTTGGTGTTGATATTTGGGCGAACTTAGACCCGGAAATGGTTTATCAGGAGGTTTAAGGTGAAATTCGAATTAACGCTAACGTTTGTGTGATCGCTATCGGGCGGCATGCTCCGCTCCGCTGTTGTTTTAAAACTTATCGATCAAATAGCGGGCGGAGAAGAGCAGGTCGATGGTTATGGCGGCGGTGAGGATGGCCCATTTGAACCAGGGCCAACGGAGGTTCAACCTTATCATCGCCAGCAGTATCCATAATGCCGCGGCCGCGAGACCATAGAGCAAAGCGGTTAATTCGAAGACTCTGCCAGCAAATGGGGTTATCATAATGCCGGCACAAAAGGCAGTTAAGGCCGTTGCGGCGGCGGCACAGATCACGACCCATTTTGTATCGGCTTTGCCCGCCCAGAGGAACGCCTGAAAGCCCAGGCCGCACAGGACGGACAGGAACAGGATCGGAAACGCCGCCCAGACAATGGGGGTGACCTGAAAGACCGGTTCCCAGAAAGAAAGAATCAGTCCTGCCATGATAGGGATCAGCAGGGCGATGCGCTGAAGTTTGATATAGACGAAGACACCCATCAGGGCGCATATGAGAGAACAGTGGTACAAACCTATTACGACCACTCCGCCGGAGTTACGCAGTGGAAGGATCACATTTTGGAGATCACCAACGGTCATGGAAAGCTCTTTGGGCATCAGGAAAAAAGGGCCCGCCCATTGCTGAGAGGGGATCCAGAATAAAAGGATCATTCCGGCAAAGGGCAGCAGTGTCAGCAATGCACGAATACAAAAGCGATAGACATCAGGTGATTTTCCCTTGTGCCAGTAAACCGCCGGTAAAAGAAGCCACGGCACCATGGCAAAAGACAATCCCGCCAGTGGATGAAATGTTTCGAAGCTCAGTGCGAACGGTCCAAACCCGTATACAGCGCCAGCGGTCAGCAACGGGGTCCAGTTGTTGATCCAGCGTTTACTGAGAAAATAGGTGCCCCATGCGGCAGCCGTCGCATTAAAGCCACAAAAGACTTGTGCGACATTGACTCTGAGGTTTGGCGCATAGAAAAAGACAGAAAAACAAACAAAGATGACAAGAGCGGCAATGTCATTGGTATTCATCCCTGCTGTAATACGTTTTTTTGTAAGCTCTGGAAACGAATTTCCCATTCAATCCCTTATTGATATAAACCACAAATAGTTTTACCTGTATATACTTATCGGTGATTTATATGCT
>CALKKA010000150.1 GCA_937995495.1 uncultured Phycisphaerae bacterium | reverse complement strand
GAAAGGATCGACCAGATAACCGGACTGATGACGGCCGAATAGACGGCGGTAAAAAGCATGATCGAGTAATAACTGTCTTTTGTATCAAATCCTTTGAGCAGTCCCAGCCAGTGGGAAAAAGTTTCAGCGATTAAATAAACCGCAAAGACGATCATGGCTTTATAGATAGCCCGTTTGGCGAACAGTATCTGATTTGACTGATTCAGCAGCAATCCAAGCACGCCAAAACAAATCATATGCGGCCCCATTACACCGCCCATCAGGTCTGCGGCAAATCCGATGATGAAACTGCAGATAATGGTGTCACGGGGCCGACACGAAAAGGAATAATAAACCAGAAGCGTGATGAGGATGGCCGGGCGGACATACCAGCCCCCGACGGCGAATACATTCAGCAGATTCCCCGCCTCAAGTAATATCGCGATTAACAGGATAATAATAAATGAGATCCAGCGCATAGAATGTTACTCTAATCCTTCCACTCCAATAATCTCTTATCGGCCACAATAACAGCGACATTATTCAACCGGCTCATCTCTTCGGCGGGTCGCACCGTGATTTTCCATAGAAGGGGGTGTTGATCATCCGGGCGAACATGGGTGATTTCGCCCACGACCAGCGGGATATTTAGTTTGTCCGGAACCGCAGCGGCATACACGACATCGCCTTCACGGATGTCCTGCTGCCGATCGATCATTGAAATGCTGCATGTATCGGTTCCGTTGCCGACCATCATCGCCCGGATATCTTTATCAGTACCGTTCCTGCGGATATGTATTTCAAGCGTCTGCATTGTATCTGTTATGAGTCGGACTTTTGCCGCGGTTTCAGAGACCTCACTGACAACACCGACGACAGCGTCTTTGTACTCCGACAAAACGAATTGGCCGGGATGGAGAGATGCCTCACTGCCCTTACTGATCATGAGTTCACGGCTGTAATTGCTGACGGTTCCGGTGATCTTCGCGATGACCAGTCCTTCTGCGGACAGTTGCGGCAGACCCGAACGAATATGGGCCAGCAGTTCATATTCCTCGTGCAGCATCAGCAGTTGTGCATGAAGATTGTTATAGCTTTTCCAGAGTTGGGCATATTCTTTGTGGCTGACAGCATCTTCTGAGTTGGGCCTCAAACGCTGGGATTCCATGGGGTCTTGGCGCCCGATTTGTAAGACAGGCTGAAAGGTGTCGTGAAAGACTAAGCTGACTTTAGAGGTGAGCGACTTGGGCAGAAAGAATAGAACAAAGCTTGCGATCAATAAGGAGGAGAAAAGGTTAGCATTAGAAAGATGGATGTTTCTGCCGGCCATAACTACAAAATTTCTTTATAGGAAATAATAAAATCGTTTTTTTGAGGGACCAACGAAGGCGCTTTCTAATAGTTATTCCCACCCATGGTCCTGCATGTCTTTCAAAATCTCCAGGCTTTCAAGATAAATGCTAGTGCCTCTGGCAACACAGGTCAGGGGGTCTTCGGCATGATGGACTTTCAACCCGGTCGAGTTAGACAGCACCTTATCCATGCCACGCAGTAAAGAACCGCCCCCGCAAATCATAACACCATTGTCGATCAGATCTGCGGCCAGTTCCGGCTCGGCTCGTTCAAGTGTTCGCATCACGGTTTCGATGATCCCGGCGATGGGTTCCTTGAATGCCTCTCGGATTTCTTCGCTGGTAATGACGATCTTTCGCGGCAGTCCCGAGATGGTATCCCGGCCGGCGATCTCCATCGTCATTTCCTGTTCCAGTGGTGCGGCCGAACCGATTTGTATTTTAACCTGTTCGGCACGGGCCTCCCCGATCAGGAGATTGTAGGTGCGTTTCAAATGGTTGATCAGCGCTTCATCGAAGTTATCTCCACCGATGCGGATCGACTCGCAGGCACTAATACCGCCCAAGGACATAATCGCAACCTCTGAGGTACCGCCGCCGATATCAATGATCATTGACGCCGTCGGTTCGGTAATGGGCAAGCCGGCGCCAATTCCGGCAGCCATCGGTTCGTCGACCAGAAAGACTTTACCGGCCCCGGCTCGTTCGGCGCTGTCAATCACCGCACGGCGCTCAACAGCCGTAATACCACTGGGAACGGCGATGACCACACGAGGTCGAAACAGACCGCCACGGCCGTGGACTTTCCGGATGAAATAGCTGAGCATAGCCTCGGTAATTTCGAAGTCACTGATGACGCCGTCTTTCAACGGGCGGATGGCGGTGATGGAACCGGGGGTTTTGCCGAGCATTTCCTTCGCGACAAGACCGACGGCTTCACCATTGTTAAGGACTTGATTGGTTCCTCTGCGAACGGCAACAACGGAGGGTTCATTCAGGATGATGCCTTCATTGCGGACACAGACCAGTGTGTTGCATGTGCCCAGGTCAATCCCCATATCCTTGCTGAACCAACCTAGAATCGTGTCCAGTATCACTTATGACTCCCTTCAAATTGGATTGCCGGCACCAAACATTCCTTTTTACGCCTTCAGACCCGAACGGATCGGTGTCCTTCGATCTCTCTTAAGCCGGCTTGCTCTTGCTTATTTCGAGGCCTGAGCGATTTTTAGTACTGCGTCAGAACCATAATAATTTATACTCGTCAATGTGATAAACACAGTGGCTGCCAAAACAGCCAAGAATGCCAGTGCCAAGATCGCGGTATAGATATCGCTTGAACTCGTTGATTTTTTTGCCATCTCTTATCCCGCCTTTATAGCTGTGTGCTTGCGGTGTCGCCGACCTGAGGGGCTTGCTGTACAAGATCCAGAACACCGGCACACCGATTAATATCCACATTGGTGATAACCACATCACATAGGAAACTGTCGCCTCGGGTGATATGGAAAACCATATTTTCCTTGACCCCGTCAGCAGAGCCAACGGACAGTGTGATCAAATTCTGTTGTACTTCAACGACCAGCCCTTTGATATCGGTTCCCGCCGGAGCGATGGTTGCCGGAGATGCCATGCGATTCTGCTGCAGGGTGACAGGGGTGACCTCTTTCGCTGCGAACCCGCCCGTAGCCACTTGCTTTTCAAGTTCTTTTTTCTGCTCGAGCAGGCGTCGTCGCTCTGCTTCAAGCGATTGCAATTGAACGACCTTCTCATACAGATCGGCGGTAATTTGATTGAGTTCCTTCTGATCCTTGACGCCCTGCGACCTGGCTTGATCCAGTTGTCCCTGGGTTTGGTCGAGTGACGCCTGCAGGTTACGAACGCTCTGCTCAAAGCCGGTCATCACGCCTTTCCAACTGTCGGCGTCGGCCTGAGCTTTTTGTGCGAGTCGTTCAGCACTGCGAAGGTCGGTTGCCAACTGGTTCTTGTCCGCCTCGAGAGTCTGAAGTTCCCGTTGCAGCTGCTGCTCCAGTTCCGCACATTTTTTGACCTGAACATTGTACTGCTCGTCCTTGGTCGTCAAATCCGCCTGCAGTGTTGTACTCAGGAGTTTTTGGTCTTCATACATCTGCTTGTAATTGTTGGCATTGCCAACGAAGACGACAAACATACCGGCAAGCAGAAGAGAGAATACCGACAGTAGAACGGCTAAAGTTTTTGTTAGAATACTCAAAATAAGTCCCTTTCACCTCAATGGTTACGAATAAACCACCTTCCCATTTCAATACTGCGAATCAAGCTGGAGAATACGCAATTTATAGATAAAGACAACTCTACACCGCATTTGGCGGCAGGTCAAGGTTTTTTTCACTATCTTAACATTTATTATTTCAACTGAATCAGGACGGAACGGGCTGCTAATAGCTGAATATAGGGCGATTGGCTGTCAAGTGCCTTGGTCAACTCGCTGTTCAGTCGGGTGCTTTTCAATGATCCAATTGCCCTCACTGCCATTTCGTTGCCCATTCCCGCCTTGTTCAGGTCTGGCTGAGTCTTGAAATATTCATAAACTTCTTCTTCGCCGCTTTTGTCGCCCAGTTGGGCCAGTTGCTCCGCAGCGGCCAAGCGAACTTCTAAGATGTCATCTTGCAGCATCGTGATGATGGCATTTCGAGACTCGGCCGTGTTTAACGCTCCCATACCTTGGATACCCATGACCCGATCGTCGGCAAATTTGCTGATCAGAAGAGCCCAGAGTTTGCTTCGGTACATTCTCTCATCCCCCAAGAGGGCGATGGATTGGACGGCGTTCAACCGCACCTTATCGATGGAGTCATTGGCCTGCAGAACTTCGTAGAGCAACTCGATATTGTCTGGGTTGCCCAGTTTTCCAAGCAACAGGGCGGCATTGGCCCGGACCGTCTGGTCGTTGCTTTTGGCGGCAGCACGGATCATTTCGACAAATTGCGGCCGATTCAGCTTTGCAAGGGAGTAAGCGGCTGCGATACGGACATTCACATTAGGGTCATTCAGTCCTTTTCGTATGATTTTTTCGCAACTAAGGGACCGCATATCACCGAGTGCAACCATTGCATTAAAACGCACAGGGACAACCGGATCCCTGGTCAGTCGGGTAATATGGGGGAGCATGTCTTTTTGACCGGCTTCAACCGTTATCTCGATCGCAGCACTTCGCAGTTTTCCATTTTTACTCTTGAGGGCTTTTTCGAGAATGATTTTCGCACGGGGTTTCAGGGACTTTGTGGCAACTGTCTTTTCAGCAGACGCTGTCGAAACGGTGGTTTTTTGTTCGGCGCATCCGGCGGCACAAACCGCGATCAGAACGATGCTCAACAATTGTTTTTTCATGCTTGATTCTTTCTGCTTGGCTGCTTTTTCCACAAGTTATATATCGACAATAACAAAATTAAACTCCAACCCGATCCCAGCACCCCATCCAGCCATCGGCCATGTCGCGAGAAGGATGTAACGCGGCCATCAATCGGGATCGTATCAACAAACCAGCCCGCCACGCCTTGACGAGCCATCGCCTCTTCGGGCAGGTTGCCTTTTTCATAGCTGTTTCGGATCCTGCCGGTTGGTTCGATCAGACAGCTGATGCCCGTGTTGACGCTTCGGATGATACTGATTCGATTTTCAACACAGCGAAAAACACTGATGGCTGTTCGCTGGGCCAACTCCACCATCGGCACGACCTGTCGGTCTCTAAAATGCACATACCAGCCGTCGTTGCTGATATTGACCAGCCAGTCAGCTTTCTTGTGACCGTCGGTATCCAGAACCAGTTTTCGTGTTACGGTCGGGTCCGTATCCTCATAGCAGATCAGCACGCCGAAGCCATACTGCTGACCATCTTCCTCGATATCAAATACGGTGTAATCTGTTCCCGCCGCCAGAGAGTAATCATAGTCATACGGATTGAAAAACATAAAGAAATTGTAAAACCAAGGGATATTTCTAAAAGGGATAAACTCGCCAAAGGGGACCAGGTGAATCTTGTGATAGATCTTTGGGTCCTGCTCGCCGTCCGGACGGTATAGGAAGGCTGAGTTATACTGATCCGTTATAGCATAAGCACTTCCGCGTACCCCGATGTTAGCAGTATGAGCCCCAAGCAGGACAAAGCCGTTATCATTACTTAGT
>CALKKA010000149.1 GCA_937995495.1 uncultured Phycisphaerae bacterium | reverse complement strand
CGGTCTGCCTCTATGTCGCCGGCCATTCCTGGGAAAGAACGATGGATGGTTTTTTGCCGGACTTTGAGGAGCGGGTCAAAAAGAACATCCAGAAAGATGTCCAGCGGTTCAAGGATCGTGACAAGGTGTTCGGGGTCTTTCTTGACAACGAAATGTACTGGTATGGAGAAAGCCGATGGACGATCGTTCCCAACTATACGCTTCTGGAAAGAGCCCTGTATTCAGAGATCAATCCGTATTCCGAGAGCGAGATCACCTATGGCAAGTATGCGGTTGATTTTCTGAAAAATAAATACCAAACCCCCGAGGCCCTCAGCCAAGCATGGGGCAAAAAACTCGAATCGTGGGATGACCTTGATTTTGCGTATGCCACCAGTTGTATGAATGACGCCGCTGAGGCCGACCGGGACGAGTTTATTGCATTGGCGGCAGATAAATTCTATTCAACCGCAGCGAAGGTGGTCCGTCAGATGCTCCCCGGCAAGCTGATATTGGGCACGCGTTATGCGCAAAGAGCCCCCAAAGGTGTGATCGAAGCGTGCGGGAGATACTGCGATGTGATCTCGTTCAATGATTACAGGAACCGGCCCAAGGCGGATGCCCACCTGCTTGCCGAGTATTATATCTGGGGTGGCAAAAAACCGATTATGATCACCGAGTATTCCTGGCGGGCCGAAGAGAATACCAGCGGGAACCCCAATTCAACCGGCGCAGGGACGGTTCTCAAGAACCAGGCGGATCGAGGGGCTCATTACAGCGCCTATCTTGAGGACCTGATGTCGTATCCGATGGTTGTGGGGGCACACTGGTTTGAGTTTGCCGATCAGTCCCCGCAGGGCCGCGGCAATGACGGCGAGGATTCCAATTACGGCGTCGTTGATATCAACCACCGACCCTACACCGAACTGCTGGAGGCCATGGCAAAAGCCAACAAGGCTGCTGCAGCAATCCATGCCCAGTCCAAGACGCAGGCATTTACGGGCTTGTTGACCCCCTCGGAGGTCACCTTTCAGCCCGGTCAAAGACCCGAAAGACCGCCGTTTGTCGATCTGTTGAAAGAGGAACCGATCCTTGAGCCATCAATTTTCAACGCCGAGGATGCAGGCGGATATATCGACACCAAGGCTCTTCCGGCGACCTTGCATTACGACACCGGTCAGTCCTGGGGGTGCGGCATTGTTTTTTTTGGACCCCAAAAATTTGCCACTGGAAAAGGCGCCGACCACACCACGGACCTTGACGGATATTCCCAACTGGTCATTGATGCAAAGATGCCGGCGGGACTGAAGTTCCACCTGCTGGTCGATGAATCGGGCGTGGCGCCTCCTTACCTGGAAGCGTTCAATATGTCGGCCGGTGATGATGCGGAGGCATTTATGATTGAGGACAATGAAGGCAAAGAGGGTCGTTCTGTTTATACCTTTGAGCTGAAGGATCTTAAACCGCGTGATAATTGGGGTAACCAGCGTGGTAAGCGGCGTGTGGACATGAATGCATTGAGGGGGTTCGGGCTTCATCTGTTGGGCGGGCAGGGGGAAGGCGAAATTGAAATATACGAGATAAAACTCACCCGATAATATTTGAATTGATCGTGGCGGCATGTGCATTTTTTTTAAGATGAAAGTTTTTTAGCAACAATTTGCTTGATTTACGCGTACCTAAAGAATACAATCTGAGTGAGCAAGAAACCGGTTGCGTGTGCTGAAATATGAATGAATGACAAGGACCAGGGAAGCGGAGATCGATGACCAGTGGCGTTCCAAACTTGAGCGATGTTGCCGACAAGGCAGGTGTCAGTAAATCTACTGCCAGCAGAGTGTTAAATAACCGATTGGGCAACGGTTTTTCGGTCAGGGAAGAGGTCCGTCTGAAGGTTATCGAAGTTGCCAAGCAACTCAACTACCGCCCCAACCTAATCGCGAAAAGCTTAACGATGCGGTCAACACAGATGATCCATATCTTTGGGGGCAATCACGCGCTCAGAGATTTGGGGAATATTTATCAGACCGTGGTCAACAACATCACCCAGATTATGGACTCGCTTGATAAGGGGTATGATGTGAATGTCGATATGTCGCGTCACAAGTCCGATGCCAGTGAGATGCCGGCATGGAGGATTGATGGGGCGACCATCCTCGCTAAATGTACGGATTCGACAATGAAGGAGATTCTCCAGATGGGGATTCCTTATGTGGTCGTCAATGGGACCTGTCCGGATGACGGTTTCTCGGTGGTTCCCGACGACAGGGGGGGGGCATTCACCGCGCTTGATCATTTACGCCAGATCGGCCATTCAAAGATTGCTTACAGCGGACCCTTGCCGCCCTATCTGGCCGACCACAGCAGCCTGAATGACCGTCACGATGCCTATGTCGCCAAAATGGAAGACTTCGGTCTTCGGCCGATTTTTGGTTCCCGAGAATCGCTGGATTCAGCAGAGGACTATCTCAAAGAAACGGTCCTCGAAAAGGGAGCGACGGCAATCCTGGCTTACGGTCACATGGGAGCCTTACATCTCTTGCAGGCCGCCCATTCAATGCAAATTGCGGTTCCGGAGAGATTAAGTCTCATGTGTTTTTGTGATGAATATGCCAATCAGGTCATGAGTCCGGGCCTGACCTTTATCGATTTGGGTTCTGATAAAATGGGGAAGGTGGCGGCAGAGTTGCTTCTGGACCAAATCCAGCATCCAGGCCGGGTCAAACCGCAGCGGATTCTGCTGCAGGAAAAGTTAGTGGTTCGTAATACAACGGGTCCACCGTTTAATCAATAGCAACTAGGTTCGTTTGGGAAGAAGACTGAATTATCAAACAATAACCCATAATTTCCAAACGAACCCATTTGGGTGTCCACACGGATGCTTCAGCGTGGACTCAATAGGCTATAGAAGGATTGAGGGGCTTCACGGTGCTTCGAAGCCGTTCGGTTTTAAAAGAGACGGTCCTGTCATCGGCGGTTAAAAAGTGACGCCGGGGGCGGTTCGTATAGAGTGAAAGTTAAGTCTTTTATTAGAAAGAAGTTGACCTAAGATGATTACAGATGTTAAAAATAAGACTGCGAAGACATCGAAAATGTCCGACAGGATTTCATATTTTTATAAAAAGACAGCGAAGGTGACAGAGATGAACATGCTTGATGAGTATGCCTTGGATGAGCAGGGGCGATTCCAGATCCAACGTTTTGACCAGCAGCCGGCTTTCTCCAGTTTTCTGCCGGGTATTGGCGGTGTGGATGGTGTCCCGCTATGGTGCATGTATGTCAACCGGGGGCAGTCTGTCGTGTCATTTGGTGTTGCCAACAAAGATAATTCGATCGCCGAGTTCCTGCCGGCCACATGGGCCTATCAGCTTGTGACGACACAGGGTTTCAGAACATTCTGCAAGATCGATGGTGATTATTACGAGCCGTTTCAAAAAGGCAACGACAGCCGCAGCCACGACATAAAGCGTTCAATGAGTATTGAGCCCGATCGTCTTGGCATTTCAGAGGTTAATCATACACTCGGACTGACGTTTGACGTTGAATATTTTTCGCCTGTCAATAAACCGATCGGCTCACTGTTTAGAACAGTTAAAATTACAAATTCTTCCAAACGAACCCAAAAACTGGATGTCCTTGACGGTCTGGGTCTCATTCTTCCGATCGGTTACAGCGATTATGGCATCAAGGCCATGCGGCGCATCAGTGAGGCCTATGCCTCGGTTCGGTTGGTGTGTGGAAAAGTGCCGTTTTATGCCTCGAAAGTAGTGGCTCATGATGAAGCGGAGGTGACCAAAGTCGTTCAAGGTAACTTTTACGCTTCATGGAAGGTCATCGACGGGAAGTTAGAGCAGGTAGAGCCGTTTGTTGATCCGGATCTGATCTTCGGCCCCAACAACGACTTGGTGACACCCCGGCTCTTTATTGAAAATGACCAGATTGACCGTGATGCACAGATATGGGAAAACAGGCTCCCCTGTGCACTGACGCCGCTCGAGGCACAATTAGAACCGGGCCAGTCTGTTCAGTTGGTCTCGCTCGCCGGATTCTCGCCGAATGATGAAATGCTGGCCAATTTCCTGCCTGGCTTCAAGACCTGTAGTGATGTTGATAAAGCATCGGTTGACAGCAAGGAGTTATTGGATGACATTCTTATGCCGGCGTTTACTATATCAGGACAGCCGCTTGTGGATGCCTATTCCAAGCAGAACTACCTGGACAATGTGCTTCGCGGCGGGGTTCCCTATATCCTGCCTTCAAAGCAGGGTGACACACCCCTGCATATTTACTCCAGGAGGCACGGCGACCTTGAGCGTGATTATAATTTCTTTGAGCTGCCGCCGCATCCCTTGTCAAGTGGTGTCGGCAACTACCGGGATATTTGCCAGAACCGCAGGTGCGACAACTGGTTTTATCCCCAGTTGTGGGATCAGGAGATACGGATGTTTGCCGAGCTCCTGCAGGCTGACGGGTACAATCCGCTCGGCATCAAAGGGTATTACTGGCAGCTTTCAGATGACCAGGCGGAGGCACTCTGCCCGGCCAAAGACGATGAGGCCAAGAAGGAATTTCTCAGCATTTTCCACAAAGAATTCCATCCGGGCCAGCTTCTGCACTGGGTAGACAAGTTTAAGATTGACCTGAAGGATCGAAACGCATGGCTTGAGGAGATCCTTTCAAAATGTGACCGTAAACTTCTCGCCGGCGGATGCGAAGGCGGCTACTGGGTCGATCACTGGGATTATGTGGTGGATCTGCTGGAATCGTTTGCTGCGATCTACCCGGATCATATCGACACCGTTTTGACTGAAAAGGCCGACATCAGCTGGTTCTATGAAGGCACCCAGGTTGTCAAACGCGACGACAAATATGTCATCCTGCCGTCCGGGATGCCGCTGCAGTTGGACGCGGTCATCGAGGTTGCCGGAACAACCATGGATCTGCCTCCGGTGACCGTATTGGGCAAGCTGTGTGCGTTGTTGGCGGTCAAGGCCGTTTCGTTTGACCATGACCTGAAGGGTATCGAGATGGAAGCCGGGCGACCTGGTTGGAACGACTCCATGAACGGCTTGCCGGGTTTGTTTGGCTCGTCTTCCTGTGAAAGCGCCGAAGTGGCAGCACTGGCCGGTTGGCTGCTGGAAAACCTGGCCGTGATTCCTGACACTGAGATGCCGGTTGCGGTGGCCGATCTGATCGATCAGGTTGTCAGTGATCTGGGCGGCGACTATGACTGGAACGCCAGTCTTGAGATCCGTGAAAAGTACCGGCAGTCGATCTACGGATGCCACAGCAAGGAAACCAAAACCGTTAGTGCAAAAACGCTGACCGCTCTACTCGAGGGCACAAAGGCCCGTGCGGAAAAGGCCGTCGAGAATTCATACGATCCCAAGAGCGGGATGCTGCATACATTCTTTAAGGGGGTTCCGCTGGATCTGGAACCGCAAAAGAACGAGGATGGGTCAATCCGCTATAAGCCCGGACGGGAAAACACACCGTTTGCAAAGATCACCAAGCTCAAACAGGAGCCCTTGCCGCTCTTCCTGGAAGGACAGGTGCGCTGGCTCAGGACGCTCAAGGACTCCAATAAGGCCAAAGAGATTTATCGAGCCGTTCGCAAGAGCCCGGTCTTTGATGATAAGATCAAAATGTACAAGTTGAATGAGTGTCTAAATGACTGTCCTCAGGAGATCGGCCGGGCAAGAACCTTTACCCGCGGCTGGTTTGAGAATGAGTCCATCTGGATGCACATGTCATATAAGTACCTGCTCGAACTATTACGGCACGGACTGAACGAGGAGTTTTATGAGGACGCCAAGACAATGCTGGTTCCGTTTATGGCCCCGGAGGTCTACGGCAGAAGCGTGCTGGAGAACAGCTCGTTCATTGCATCGTCTGCGAACCCGGACATGAACACCTGGGGCCGGGGCTTTGTCGCACGGCTCAGCGGAAGTACCGCAGAGTACATCCATATCTGGCTGTTGATGACGGTTGGACAGCGGCCGTTCGCGATGCAGGATGGGCAACTGACATTCAGTATTCAGCCTGCATTACCGGCCACCTGGTTCACTTCACAACCTGTTGAAGCTGACTGGTGCGGCCAGCAGGTTCAGGTCCCTGAAAATGCCTTTGCTTGTGCGTTGTTGGGGAACATTTTGCTGGTGTACCATAACCCCCCAAAAAAAGACACATTTGGCAAGAACGGCGTTCGCCCCGTCAAATACCTGCTTGACAATCAGCATGAAGTGATCGGCTCGGCGATTACGGGTGAACTGGCCGAGAAGATTCGCCGGCGTAAGATGAAGCGGGTCGATGTGTGGCTTGGATGAATCGGGGATTTGTCGTTCAAAAAGATAAAGACCTCGGCTCCAGAATCATGCAGAGGTCTTTTTTTATACGCCCTGTTCAGCCTCTCGGCTTGTACCATATAGGTTAAAGCGGTGGTTGTTCCGTTGTGTCCGGCAAGTCGGGATGTCATGGATTCTAGAGCATTTCAAGTAATTATGTGACTTCTTAGGCCGTCGTGAGGACGAGTCTGGCAAGGCGAAAAACGCAGTCAATGCTATTCATTGGCGAGTATTTTCAACGCCGCCAGACGAAGCCGCAACAGGCATAAGCGGTTATATCGTTTCTTGACATGCTCTAGTTCAAGGTCTGTCAGAAGTTTTATCGGGATTAACCAGAACATATAAAACAGGAAGAACGATCAATTCAAGTATTAATGAGCTGATCATACCGCCAAATATCACAACCACAAGAGGCCGTTGGATTTCGGAACCGGCGCCCGTCGCATAAAGCATCGGCAGTA
>CALKKA010000148.1 GCA_937995495.1 uncultured Phycisphaerae bacterium | reverse complement strand
ATCTTGGATTTGTCCAGTGAATCCAGCTTGGCATAAGCGTTTTTGAGCAGTTTGGAATCGAAGACCTGCGGCGTCTGGGCCTCATACAGATTCGACCGCTCCACGGTATCGATGATCTTACCGTCTTTGACCTTTTTCAGTGTCGCCACGACCGGGCAAGCCAGCATCGCCGCCCCCGTCTCACTCGCAGTCCTAAACAGTTCATCCAGCCAGTCTTTGGTCAGGCAGCACCGCACCGCATCGTGTACGGCGATCAGTTCGGCCTCGTCTTTGACCAGTTCCAGCGCCTTGGCGACAGTCTCAAACCGTTCGGCCCCGCCAAAACACAGCTTGACCCCATTAAAGGCCAGCGCCGCACCCCACTTGACCTTGACGATCTCCTCATCCTCCGGCGAGATCGCCACAATGACCTGGCACACATCATCCCGTTCAGCAAAGAATTCGATACTGCGGATAAACGCCGCCCTGCCGGAAATATCCACAAACGGCTTCTTACGTTCTCCCCCAAAACGACTGCTCGCCCCTGCAGCACAAATAATCACAGATGTTTTTTTCATCTTTTTTATTCCTCCCCTGAAGTGCTTTGGATTTGCTCCAATTGAAGCTGAAATTTTGACAGTTTGCTCTGTCCCTCATCGTATTGTCCTTGGGCGTTTCGCAGGTGGCGGCCGAGCGTGTCCCAGTTGCCTGCAAAGCTACCGAGTCCCGCGGTCAGTTTCTGCAGGTTAACCCGGATCGCGGCGGCCTCTTTTTCGATCTGCAGGCCGTGCAGGCCCATCACGATCGTCATCAGGTACGCATACAACAGATTCGGCGAGATAGGAATGATTTTCTTTTCCAACGCGTAATCAAGAATGTCGGTTCGGTCAGTTCCATATTTAACAATCGTTTCATAGTAGACATTCTCTGCAGGGATATACATCAGCGCAAAATCCAGGGTTCCCTCCGCAGGGAGGATATAGCTGGCCGCGATCTTATCGATGTGCTTGGTGACATCGGCCTGGAACTGGCGACGGAGTTTGGCCTTGGCCCCTTCGTCTTCGGCGGCGATCATCTGCTCGAATGCAGGTAGTGGGAACTTGGCGTCTATTGACACTGCGAAATCAGGGAGTTTGATAAGAGCATCGACGATCTTGCCATTGGAAAAGGTGTGCTGCAAGGTGAAACTATCCGCTGGAAGAATCTGTTTTAATAATGACGCCAGGGAGTACTCCCCCATTTGCCCGCGAAGTTTGGGGGCCTTGAGGATGTTTTGCAGACTGCGGATATCACCGCTGACCTGAAGCAACCGCTCACTGTCACTTTTGAGCTTACCGATCTGTTCCTTCAGTTCGCCAAAAGTTTTTTGACTGTTGGTCAGAAAATGAGAGATATTTTCCTGGCCGGAGCGAAGGTTCTTCTCCAGCGACTGGCTCAGGGCGTCCTGATTCGTCCGCAAACCCTGAAACTGCGTCTGCAACTGGGCCAGATTATTGCTCTGGACCGACGACTCCCGCCGCGTGGCATTCAACGCGACTAAGACCACCGCAACCAATCCCGCCACAACCAGCATGATGCATATCAGGACAACGATCAATATTTCAGACATTTAATCTTCTTCCTTTCTAATGCTGGACATTATACGCAAATATTCGATTTTTTCAAAAAAAACTTCCTTTATCGGATTTTCATACGTAACATATACATTGTGTCTTATGGACAAATTAATTGATTTGATTTTCCGGACAGGGAGAAATCATGATTACAAGGATGAATCTCAACAAGGCCCCACCTCGATAAGCATATTCCGTACATTTCTTAATTGAACAAATCCTTTAATCAGGGAGTTATAATCATGAAAAAGCTATACCTGTTATTTCTAATTGCCATTTTGAGTGTTAGCGTGTTTGCCGCGGAGGCAACCGAAGAAGGCGCAGCAGAAAGCCAACCCCAGTCGGTCAGCGGGATGGTCGAGAGCGTCAAAACTTTTGTTGCCGAAAACGGGGTACAGTTTTTAATTAATCTGGTTTCAGCCGCAGTGATCTTCCTGATCGGTCGATGGGTGGCTCGATGTGTCGCTGGCCTGATTAAAAAAACAATGGACAAGGCCAAGGTCGATCCAACATTGAGCAAGTTTGTCAAGAACCTGACCTACTCCCTTCTACTTGTTTTCGTGGTGATTGCGGCCTTGGGCCGGTTGGGTGTCCAAACAGGCTCGTTCATCGCAATTATCGGTGCGGCCGGTTTGGCTGTCGGTTTAGCCCTGCAGGGGTCTTTGTCCAATTTTGCTGCGGGCGTGTTGATGATTATTTTCAAGCCCTTTAGAGTCGGAGATTTCATCGAAGCCGGCGGCGCCATGGGAACGGTCAAGGAAATCCAGATCTTCAATACGATCTTGAATACACCGGATAACAAGAGGGTTATTGTTCCAAATGCACAAGTCACCGGTGGTAATATTGTTAACTACAGTGTCAACGGAACACGCCGGGTGGATCTGGTAGTGGGTGTTTCGTATGATGACGACCTGAAAAAAGCCGGGCAGGTTATTGAGTCGGTTCTAAAAGCCGACAACCGCGTTCTTGCTGATCCGGCTTATACCGTCGCTGTGTCGGAACTAGCCGACAGCAGTGTCAACTTCGTCGTACGCCCGTGGGTGAATGGATCGGACTATTGGGATGTTTATTTTGACTTGACCGAAAAGATAAAGGTTTCTCTGGAAGAAAATGGCCTGTCGATCCCCTTCCCGCAGCGGGATGTGCATATGATCAGTGCGCCGGCTTCGTAACAGTTGGAAATCATCAATACAGGCCCGGACAGTCAATCCGGGCCTTTTTGAATCTTTGGTTTCAACTATTCTTTGCCCTATTCCGGAACATCAGGATTGACCTCAGGTTGTTTTTTTTGGATATTCTGTCGAAGTTTTTGATAGACTGATTCGGGGATCAACTTGGAAACATCGCCACCAAGCAGCGCCAGTTGCCGTACCATCGTGGAATTGACATAGCCGTATTCCTCACTGGTCATCACAAAGACCGTTTCGATCCCCGCAACCGTCCGGTTGGTCATCGCCAACTGAAATTCGTATTCCACATCCGCTAAGTTCCGCATACCGCGCAGCATGACCTGGGCCTTTTTCTGCTCGGCAAATTTCACCGTGAGGCAGTCATAGCTTTCAACGGTCGTCCGCGGCAAATCGGCAACCAGTTCCTGGATCATTTCAACCCGTTCGTCCTTGGTAAAGAACTCACTCTTGCCTGGATTTTGTCCGACCGCGATGATCAGGTGGTCAAACAGCTTGTTGCCCCGGCGAATCACATCAAGATGACCCTTGGTGATCGGGTCAAATGAACCGGGAAAGATAGCGATGATCGGTCTGTGTTCCATAGATTCTCCCTACAATCAGAAGCTGCCTGTTATTTTTTCTCCAGCATTGTCACTAATTGCTTTTCCATGTCAGCAGCGGTGTTTTCTGTCGCAAGCTGATTCATAAATTGTTCGACGGCGGCAAACCGCCCCTCAGCGACCTGACGGACCGCAGAAAACCGGAAGCTTTCTTTAAGTCGTGCCTGCCAGTACCCATATTCGATTTTGCGTTTCCAGCTCCCCAGCATGCTCGAAACACTTTTACCGTCGATCAGCTGACCGCGAAGCCCACCCAGCAAACCCGCCGCCCCTAAATCTTCCAGGCCCCGCCCGTCGGACAGGACCATCGCCTCGGTAATATCGGTGAAGCGGTTGAACGATTCGGTAATGATCTTATTGATCTTATCGATCCGAGAGCCGGTAACGGCATCTGACAAAACATTCGAAACAGTTTGCGTCGAAACATTGCACACATCGGCGCTCGTCACATCCCCTGGGGGCCGCTGCCCCCCTGTTTTCTGATTCGATGCAAAGTGCGCCAGACCGGAATCTGCAAAATAAGCCGCCGCGACCAGGCAGAAGCGGTCTATCGAAATGGCTTTTTCTGCCAGTTCCGGCAGCCGACAAATGTGCTCGATATTCTGAAGGATCCGAAGAGTGCGGTCCCATAACCAGTCATCGTGCCCGCCCGATGGAGAGGGAAAGGTCAGTGTTTTCTGGGCAATTTGATGGACTGTTTCTAATTCCGACACAATGACTCCCGATTGAAAACGAACGCCGCGAATGTCGTATCGCTATCGTTATAATCGTTACCAGTATAGCACTTTTTTGAAAAAAAGCGAGGGTAATTCAGAACTTCCACGAAATCGGATCGATTCAAATGCCGATTTATTTTGTAGCTTTTACTATAGCGGCAAAAAAACATTGAAATCTCTACATAAATCTGATGCAAACAACCGAAATAAAAGATATACTCACCCATGCTGGCGGGCAACGATTGCTCGCAGGGCTTCAACGGATTGGAAATTGTTATTCAGGGACGGATATGGCCACTCGAAATCGTAGCGTCACGGTTTTGTTCTCACTTATTGCATCCATGACGGTCGGTGCGCTTGTTTTGATGGCATTGGATAATCATCGCCCCATCACTGGGCGGGGGGCATATAGCTTAAGCAGTTACCTTCGACTGGATCCCGCAGAAAACGCGGTCAAGAACACAGCGACAAAGGCGCGTGCCGATTGGGATCAGGTTCAAATTTATTACAGCAATACCTCCGGCGGTAACGCCGATGAGTTGGCACTTTTGACCGGCCTAGCCAACGGAACCAAGGATCAATTTCATTTTGTCATTGGCAATGGCAATGGGGCCGAGGACGGCGCCATCCAGGCTGGTGAATTCTGGAAACTTCAGCGACTTTGTCAGGGCCGTAATGGTCTGGTACGGATATGCGTGATCTCAGATGGACGCGCCGAATCGGTAACAGACTGCCAACTCAAGCGGACCGGTGCCTTGGTCGAGAGCTTGATGCGTACATTTACCATTTCGCCCGGAAATATCCATTACCCCCTCAACTGGCAAATGTAGCCGATTGACAGATCGTTCCGCCCATTCCCAGCAATCTTAGGCACTTCATCGAAACTGCACACATATCCTGTCAGTGCAAAGACTATGCTGTTGCCGACAGTCTACACAGCGGCACAATCATTATTTTCAGTTGACTAAGCATCCTTTTTGCCTTATAAATCCCTCCCGCAACTGACGATGGTTGCAGCAAAGTCCCCGTAGCTCAATTGGATAGAGTGTCGGCCTCCGAAGCCGAAGGTTACAGGTTCGACTCCTGTCGGGGATGTTTTCATTAAAACCTTGTAAGTGAACAGCTTATGAGGCTTTTTTTGTGTCCGTTTTACAGGATAAAAAGGCCATTGTAACTTGAATTGTAACACTCTTGGCCGTCACAGAAAAGATTTCCAGAACATGCCGACGCCTGCGGCAGCTGTCGAAAGCGAAAACTTATCAATCGCACCCATTCTCGCACGCTGTCCCAACTGCATTCGTAATTCGCGGTCGGTCAGCATCCGTCGGATCGCCGCGGTCAGTGCTTCGTCGTCATCGGGCCCAACCAGTAAGGCTGAGGCCTGGTCTGTCAAAATTTCCGCCGTGCCT
>CALKKA010000147.1 GCA_937995495.1 uncultured Phycisphaerae bacterium | reverse complement strand
GGCATTCGATAGCGGTTCCGCTTAACAGATTTGCCAATACCGATTTCAATACCATTTACCAGATATTTATGCTGATGTCAGATACCGTTTCTGCATCGACGACGGTATCGATCGATAATGTTTACTGGGAGCCAAGCGTTGTAAGGCCCGATCCTGAAAACGGCAGCTTCGGGGTTTATACAGAGACAGCAGCAAACGAAGATGCCGGCGAGTTTGCTCTGGGTGTTGACGGAGACTTCTTTGTGTGGGGCAACACGCTCGATCCTATCACACAGACTCCATACGAAGGTACTGAGAGCCTGAGTTTTACCTCAGCGGCCGGCGAAAGCTGGTTTGGTATGGCGTTCACACCGAATGTTAAATATAACCTTTCGGCCTTTAGCTATCCGGAAAGTAAGCTTAGATTTTCGATGAAGACCAGCTCGACAGTGAAGTTCTATGTCGGGATGAAAAGCGGAAATGTCATTGGACCGGATTCTCCGTGGGGTGCAAATTCAGGCCCTCCCGGAGTCGGTCAGATATGGATCCCGTTCGTCAACGGAAGCGATCCTTATGGATTCGTCCGTGACGGCAACTGGCATGTGGTCGAGATACCCATGTCAGATATATCAGCAGATGTCGATCTTTTCCAAGTCAGCCAACTGTTCCAGATATTGGGTGTGGACGGAGCTATCGGTGATATTGAGATCGATGATATTTACTTCACCGGCGGCGGTGCCTCGATGATAGACCCAAGTTTCGACAGCAACGTTCCTCCGTCAGTCAGCATCACCAGCCCCGTTGATGGCACATATAAAAATCCGGGCGATAGCATTATTATCACAGCCGATGCAGTTGACGGTGACGGCGACGGAACAGTCACGAAAGTCGAATTTTTCGATGGCGATACTTTGCTCAGTACGGACACTGTAAGTCCTTACAGCTTTACCATCGTCAGTGCAGTTGAAGGTACGTATGTTCTGACAGCGGTTGCTACCGACCCTAACGATGCGACAACGACATCGGATGCGGTGGAGGTTTATGTGGGTGCGTCGGTATTGACTTCAATAGATGTTTCACCTGCAACAGCTGCTGTCGCAGAGGGAGCAGTGACGCAGTTTACTGCCAGCGGTCTTGACCAGTTCGGTCAGCCCTTCGCGGCCGCGGTCGATTGGTCCGTTTCAGATGGCGGAGTCATTGACGAAAACGGTTACTATGTTGCCATCGATGCAGGCGGTCCGGATACGGTAACAGCCACCGAAGCCGGAGGTGTTCTGTCTGGCATCGCCACTGTGAATGTGTCCGCAGGCAGTTTGGCTTGCGATTATGATATTAACGGTAAAGTGGATCTGGTTGATTTCTCACAGGTGGCTGGTTTCTGGATGTCAACGGATTGTGACGGAAGCAATAGCTTCTGCGATGGCACCGACCATGTCGGGGACGGCGATGTGGACTTCTATGATCTGGAAGTACTGATGTACAGCTGGCTCAAGACTGTTCCGCCTTCGGTTAGCATTACCGGCCCGGCTGACGGTTCATCTTTCAACCCGGGTGATGATGTGACGATCGATGCATCGGTCGTTATCAATGCCGCCGGTACGACCATAACGACGGTAGAGTTTTACGAGGGTGCGAATTATTTAGGCGAAGACACCACGGCACCTTACAGCTATACATGGGCGGCTGTCCCCGAGGGTGTATACGTTCTTACAGCGGTCGTGACCGACGATACCGGTCAGTCCAGCACCTCGGGCGCGGTGAATATATCCGTATTGGGAACGGGACTGGCCAACGGCGGTTTTGAGACCGGCGACACAGCCGGTTGGACGGTTAACCCACTCGGTGCCGGATCGACGATAGAAGTCTTGGCAGAATCTCCGCTTAGCGGCAGCTATGCGGCCAAGTTTGTCACTGATTGGCAGGGTGGCACCGGCGTCAAGAGCGAACTCTTACAGACAGTAGTCGGGCTTTCGGGCGGCACCAGTTATGATTTTGAATTCTGGATTAAAGGCCTGATGGGTGTCGGCGGTGTTGCCTGGGCAGAGATCCATTGGCTTAACGACAGCGATACGTATATGGGTGGTACCGGCTTGCTCGCCCTTTGGCACGGTCTTTCGGAGACGGTCTATCAGTCCAGAAGCTGGACTTTTGTAAGTCCGGCAGGGACTACCAAAGCCAAAATATCAATTCGTCTGGAAGGCGGAGCGTTGGCTGCAGTTAATACGATGTATGTGGACGATGTTTCCTTTGAATAGACCCTTTGTTGCAGGCGTTTAAGACCTGCGGATTTGATAAATGCGAAACAAAAAGGCCGGGTTTTTACCCGGCCTTTTTATGTGAAAAAAATTCGCCATTTTTTATTTTTCCGTATAGAAACCACATATTTTGTAAGTATATATGTAGTGTCCTCCTCGTGGCTAATTTTGACTTTCGGTTGCATTCGTAACCGTTGCAAGCCAGATTGGTCCTTGAGAGGTCATAAGCGATAACAGGCGAAGAGTTTTTTATCTTAAAAAAACGATGGATTCCAATCAAAATAAAACTGAAGAATTTTTGTCACTGCTGATGTCAAATCAGCGGCGGATCAACAGCTACGTGCTTTCGCTGGTTCCGAATATGAATGATGCGGATGACATTATGCAGGAAACCATCACGGTGCTTTGGAGGAAGTTCGACAAATTTCAGGTTGGGACCAACTTTGCCAGTTGGGGTATGAAAGTGGCTTATTATTGCGTCCTTGATTTTCGTAAGAAGAAAGCAAAAGACAAACTTGTCTTCAGCGACGACCTCTTGAACCAGATCCATGACACGTCGCTGACAAAACAGAATGATGCGGCGCAGCGGATGGAGCATATTCGCCTGTGTATTAGAAAACTTCAACCCAATGATCAGGGATTGCTGAAAGCGCGTTATGAACTGGGCCGGAGTGTCCAGAATCTGGCAGCTCATCTGAATCGATCGACTCAGTATGTGTATAAGCATCTGGCCAGGATTCATCATGCCCTTCACCGATGTGTGAAACGGGCATCCCGTGAAGTGGAGCTCTCGTAATGGACGATCGACAATATATCAGGATTGCTGAACTGCTGCTGCTGATCTATGACGGATCGGCCGGACCGGCGGATGTTGCGGAGATGGAGACGGCGCTTAGCAACAACCCAGAAGCTCTGGAGTACTATCTGGAAGCGGCAATGGATCTGAACTATTTTCATAGTCTCAGCCAGGTTCCCCTGTCGGAAGGCGAAAACACTATGCGTTCAGCAGGTCGTGATCGGTATCTGACCCTATTGAAAGATTTAGGCGAATACGAAAAGATTGCCCCCGCGATCGAAATCCAAAAATCCGAGGAGCCGCAAGAGCAGCAGCTCATTCAAAAAGTAGAATACAAGCGGACGCCTCGAACCATCAGCCGATTTTCAATAGCTTCTGCCGTTATAAGTGCGGCGGCCATTTTGATGCTGGTCCTTTATGTCCACCTGGTTCCCCCGACTCCCCCTGAAGTGGCGACGGTTTCTAAATCCATGGATGCGCAGTGGTCTTCGGATCTTCCGATCGAACCGGGTACGCCGTTGGTTTCCGATCTTAAACCGATCCAATTGA
>CALKKA010000146.1 GCA_937995495.1 uncultured Phycisphaerae bacterium | reverse complement strand
CTGAGAAAAACTCTGTCCCGCTTCAATGCGTGCTTTTAGATCCAGCACGACATAGCGGAATTTTTCTTTCTCGATTTGGCTGCCGACTGACTCCAGCGAGTCCTGTAGGCTAATGCCGGCGCGGATCATCACAGCCAGCTGATTGGTGAAATTCAAAATATCTTTTCGGCTGGGACCGAATTCAACCCGAAATCCATCCTTTGCTGCTTTGCCGGTTGTTGTAGACGAAATGGCTGCAGCAGCATGGTGGCTTCGTTGTTCGGCTTTGGGTGCGGTGTCTTGTGATTTAAGTTTATCTAATAGTGACATCAATTGGCTCCATTGGGTTAAATCTATTCAACGGCTACAGCCTGCAAGTTTGCGGGCAGAAGTTTTTCCATTTTTCCGGGGTTGCTGGAACGAACGATCGCTTCTTCGCGATCCAGAAAACCCTTCATATAATTTTGCTGGATACTGTGATCCATCGTCTGCATTCCCAGCCGCCGTGAGGTCTCGATAATATTGGGGATTTCGAAAATACGATTTTCGCGGATGCAGTTACGAACCGCCGAGGTACACAACAGAATTTCACAGCAGGGTACCATCCCAGGCTGATCCACACGACGGAACAGGGTTTGTGAAATCACCGCCTGCAGGGTATTCGACAACATGGCCCGAATCTGGTTCTGCTGGCTGGCGGGATAAATATCGATAATACGTTCAACGGTCTGAGAAGCATTAACCGTATGCAGTGTTGAGAAGACCAGGTGGCCGGTTTCGGCGGCGGTAATCGTCGAACTGGTGGTTTCCAGGTCACGCATTTCACCCACGAGAATGATGTCGGGGTCCTGACGCAAGGCATGACGAAGACCGGAAGAAAATGTGGTGCAGTCTGATCCCATTTCACGCTGTTCGATCATACAGGACTTGTTTTCCATGAGATACTCAACGGGATCTTCCAGCGTGATAACGCGTTTGCGACACTTCTGGTTGATGACATCGACCATTGACGCCAGTGTGGTACTTTTACCAGAGCCCGTATGCCCGGTTACAACAACCAGACCGCGAGGCAGGTCTGTCAGTTCTTTGACGACATCGGGCAAGTGCAGTTCTTGAATATCAGGGATATGGTTGGAAATGGCACGAAATGAAAGCGCAAACGATTCCTTCTGGAAATGTGCATTCACACGAAATCGGCTTCCATCATTGATCATTGTTGAAAAGTCCCAGTCCCGTTGTTCAAGGAACTTTTTGAACTTATCTTCGCCGATCATCTCAAGGATCATTTTCCCCGCCTCATCATTGGAGACCTCAGGTAGATCCATCATAAGTAACTCGGTGTTAATACGCATGATGGGAGGCATTTCGATGTTAATGTGAACATCAGATGCTCCGTTTTTAATGGCCGTGGCCAGCATTTGTTTTATGTCAATCATCATTATGCTCCCAAATCGGACCTTTTCCGGTTTTAATTTTTAGTTACATCCCTGGTCGTGGGTTTCTTGGGGTGTGTCGTCGTCGGCCGCATCGGCTACTTCGGCAACACGCAAAATCTCTTCGATAGTTGTCAGGCCGTCTTTGACCTTCAGCAATCCGTCTTCAAAAAGGTTTGGCCAGCCGCTCCTGCGAAAGGCGCTGCGCATACTATTGACCGATGAGTCCGTGTTAATAATCTGGCGGAATTCCTCATCGATGACCAGCAACTCATGAATACCGCAACGACCGGCATACCCGCTGTCACGACACTGGTCGCAACCCGCACCGTGCATCAGATTATGTGGATCGATCTCTGCCCGATCCAGATATTTACGCAGGTTATCCGGTGCCGTAAAGGGTTCCTTACAGTTTGTACAAATCCGGCGGACCAGCCGTTGAGCGAGAATGCCGTTCAGAGACGCGGCGATCAAATATGGCTCAATGCCGATGTTCACCAGTCGTGAGACACTGCCCGGGGCGTCGTTGGTATGCAACGTGGATAAAACTAGATGTCCCGTCAGAGCGGCTTGAACAGCAATCCGCGAGGTTTCTTGGTCACGGATTTCACCGATCATAATAATATCCGGGTCCTGTCTGAGCAGCGATCGCAGTGAGCCGGCGAAAGTCAGGCCGGCTTTTTCGTTGACCTGAACCTGATTGCAGAATTCAAGATTATACTCAACAGGATCTTCTACCGTTGAAACATTCAAGCGGTCGCTGTCCATTTGGGCCAGCGCCGAATAGAGTGTTGTACTTTTACCAGAACCGGTGGGGCCGGTTACCAGCAGGATGCCGTTGGGTTGAGCGATCTGCTCCTGAAAGGCGCCGAGAATGCGCGGTTGCATACCCGAATCTTCCAGGCCGATCATAATACTCTTGCTGTCCAGCAACCGAATCACGACTTTTTCACCATGACTGGTGGGTAATACCGAGATACGCAGGTCCACGCCTCGACCGCCCATGATGACGGCGATCTTGCCGTCCTGAGGGATACGCCGCTCGGAGATATCCAGATTCGACATGATCTTAATACGGGAAACGATGGCTGCATGCATCTTGGAAGGTGCCTGTTTGGTATCGAATAAAATACCATCGATTCGATAGCGAATCTTAGTGAATTTTTCTTTGGGTTCAATGTGAATATCGCTGGCGCCTTCATGGAGGGCATTGCTCAACAGGAAGTTCACAAACTTAATGACGGGAGATTCGCCAGCACTCTTTTCGAGGTCTTCAATATCCTCCTCGTCGTCCTGTATCAACTCAATATCGTCCATCTCAGTCATGAGATCATCAACATTGTAGTCGAATTTACTGTCATTAAATTCTTCGCACGCAGCCTCGATATCTTCAATGACACAGACCACGACATCAACTGGCATGCCGGTTTGCCGCTTCACATCGTCAATCGCGAAGACATTCGAGGGCTGTGTCGTGGCTACCAATAAAGCACCGTCTTCAGTGGTCTTAATTGGCATCACCTTGCTCTCGCGAATGGTTTTGATATCCATCAGCGAAAACGCTTTGCGCTCAATTTGTTCAGGTGTGATCGTTCTGAACTCATATCCGTATAATTTGGCCTTGGCCCGGAGAAGCAGTTCGGTGTCAAACCCCTGTCCCGTCAGTAGAGACTCAATGTCCGCACCCTTTTCTCGCTGTTGGTTTCGGATTGTTTCCATCTGCTCATCTGAAAGCAGTTCATCTTCAAGAAGAACATCGGCAATATCACGAATACGAGTTTGGGTTGTGGCCTGGGGGCTGTATAAGTTCTGCAGTCCCGGCGTAAGGTCCGTTTGCCCGGCGTCCAAATCCAATACTGCAGAATAATCTGCCTGCGGACACTCTGTCTTTTTCCCGAATAGTCGTTTCATTAGTCCATCTTCAATTCAACATCAGTTCCTTTGTATTCCAGCGTGACGATCTTTTCCGTGATAGATTTTACGGTCATATTTCTGTAGGTGTCACCCTGGTACAGTACTTTATCGTCGATCATGCAGCAGATTCCCTTGGGGGTCGCCGTAATACTCCACAGTTCCAGGTTCATTGAGAGGATCTGTGCCTCTTGCTGGATTTGTTCCAGGCGCTGGTCTCCCGCGCCACTTGTCCCAGAGCCCCCCCCCATTTCCCCTCTAATAAAGGGGTTCTTTTTCAGTTCCTCAACCTCCACTTGGTCAACATTGTTAAACTGATAGAATCGCCCCGAGACAGAGTTCATCTGAGAATCCATCTCGGCCTTCATGCTGTCTAACTGAGCCAACGCGGTTTCGAGCTGAACCTGATTTTGGCTGGGTTCGGCATTTGCCGCAGCAGGGGTCGTTTTTTTGACCATCAGCCAGAGCCCAAGAGCGCCGATGGCAAACAAGACTGCAACGGCCGTGGTGCTTTTGCGGACTTTCTGGCTATTGTTTGAAACAGTCAAATAATCTTCTGTGCTGCTTGCTGCTTGATCGCTATCTGGCATGTCAGATGACGCAGGCAGTTGGTTTCCGTCTTTTAAGTAAGATAACATAACAATTCTCCAAGAATTTTACTGTGGCTTTAAGCGGCGCTCTGGAAGAAAATGCTCATGACAAAAGTCGCTTCTGTCTGGCCTTCCCGGTCACTTTTCTCTAATTTCAACTCTCGAATCTTCGTGATGCGATCAAGCTGTTCAAGTTCAAGAAGAAAAGCGTAATATGAATTGAAATTTCCGTGCAGTTCCATGGCCAAAGGTTGCTCGATGTAGCCACGGTTGTTCTTGTTCTTCTGCGTTCTTATGCTTTTGGGAGTCAGGCCGTGGCGCTGTGCGATCAGTGTCACATTCTCAAGAACGGTATGGATCTCGCTGCTGGGAGGCAGCTTGCTCTCAAATGCCTCAATGGCTTCTTCAATTTTTTGGAGTTGAGCAGCCAGATCTTTAGCGGCGGCGGTCGCCTGCTCCAATTCATTCAGCTTGGCGCGCATCGTTTCCATTTTGGCCCGTTCCTGGGTTAAATGTTCATTCGCCGGCTTGATCATATAAGCCCATGACACATAAGCCATTCCCACGATCAAGATGAAAAAAATAAGATATCGAAGACTGCTATTCATTTTAAAATCCTTTCGGCTTTGCTTATCTAATTGCTATGTTGCCTGTTCCCGTTTTTCACGGATCTCATCAATATTCTCTTTTGTCAGTGCCAAATCAGGTCGAATGACCGCTTTTAACTGAAATTGACGGTATTTGATCTTTTCGATTTCAATCTCTTTGGACTCGACCAATGACACATCGTCAAACAGGATCGCATCGTTCAAGCGGGAGATGAAGCCGGCGACTTGAATATCACTGGGTGCGATGCCCTTAATCTGAAGATTGGTCGAAACCGTTTTTTGAGGTTCGCCCGCGGCAGCTGTTGCATTCGCTTTACTGTAACGACTACTGGTTGTGTTTTTTGCCGCCGATTTATATATCTGAGTTTCTTTCTCTTCCAGTCCAAAATCCAGCAGGGACACCCCTGAAGGCAGGTTGTTGGTTAATGATGCCAGAATGATACTGCGAGGGACAGCTTCGAGCAGTTCGGCGGTCATGACCATCGTTTTCATCATAGTCTGGCTTTTTGTTTTGAGTTCCTCTAATTGAGCAATTTGCTGTTGGGCCTCAGCCATGCGACTATTGAGCTGAGCCAGTTCCGTTTGGACTGCTCGTTGACGCATCTTGATGAATCCAAAGGTAATGCCGATGGCTCCAAGCATGGCCAACAGTAGCATTAAATAAAGCACATTGCTCCGGCTGGCTCGCCGTTGCTGTACATAATCGTCCGGTACAAAATTGATCATAGCCATAATTAGATTCCTTAATTTAATCCATCCAAGCTCAGCCCGAATGCTGTTGCCCAATCGACCTTACAGTTGCGGCGGTCAATGAGGCACTCCGGGCTATGATTGATTTCAACAGCACTTAAAACATCGCCGATCTGAGCGGCAACCTGCATTTTTTGAGCCAGCCCAGCGAGTTTGTCGCAAAGTGTTCGACTGGCGCCGGTTCCGGCCAGAAATACGATTCGACCGATTTGATCCGCTGCCGCACTGCCGCCGAAGTATTGCATGCAGGTGTCGATCTCTGAGAACAACCGCTGGACCATCTGCCCTTGTTCAAGTTGCACATAGCCAATGGACATAACGCGGGCGAATAAGAGATTTTTCCCGCGAGTGATAGCAACATTGGTATGATTGGTACCGACATTGATAAGAATGGCGGTCGTATCCAGCTCATTTTCTCGTCGGCAAAAAAAGCTCATGAAGCTTTGGACCATTGCCGTTGGCCAGATACTGATTCCTGCCACTTCAAGACCCGCTTTTTCATAAATAGCCAGATGTCGATTGATGTCTTCACGATTGGCCGAAATTGCCAATACATCAACGCTGTCTGATTCATTTTTCTCACCGGCTTCGATTACCACATGCTGGAATAAAGCATTTTCGATAGGAAAGGGCAGTCGCTTTTGAAGTTTTTGAGGGATAATTTCGTTGATTCGATTCAGGGCGGAACGGGGAACGCTGATCGGGTCAATCAATAAATCATCGGATGGAATGGCGGTAACAACCGCTTTGCCCAAGAAATCATTTTCGCGGACAAGATCTCGAGTGGTTTCAGCGGCCCAATGCTGCCAAGCCGGGCTTCTAAATTCCAAGCTTTCCGGATTGGCACAAAGTGCTGCTGACTGTAGAAATAAGCCCTGCCCGTTCTGTCCCAATTGGGCCATCCGCAAATATCCGCTGCCAAGGTCAACGCCGATTGGGCAGATTTTTTTACCGTTCATGCCGAACATCTTTGTTCCTTATATTTCACCGGTTGTGCTGCTCAATTCTTTTCCTGTCGAACGAAAGCCTATTAGTCGTACCAAGTGCATCTCCTGCTCTGTCGTCTATATAACCCGTCGGATTAACCACACAATTTATAGCGGTTCCACTAATTCACGCGACAGTCCACATAAAATGTAAAAAATAACACCCGTTGGGTCAAAACGTTGTAGGCATTTCCTTTTGAGTCGGATTTGACCGATAATAGCGGTCATTTTTTGTGCTGGATATGTTTTTTGTTCCAGACTAAGGCAATATGGGAAAAGACAGCTTCGTGCAAACAACATTTTGCAAATAGCCTGGCATGCGTTTGATTAGTTTTCGTATGTCCGATAACTCGTGATAGCAGACTCGATCTATCTGTTTTCAATGCCCACTCTTCAAAAAACCATGAAAGCATAAAATCTCTTGAAGAGTACGACGGGGGTGATAGAATGAGAGAGGAATTGTATTGGAAAATGGCATTTATGAGAAAACGATGGTTGCGAATCGAAAGAGCACCCCTTTTTTGGCAATGTGTGGTCTTTTTTTAACAGTTTTACATGGTTTTGGCACCAATAGGCCTAAACGACAAAGAATGCCTTAAGGGCCGTTAGGGTTGCTTTAACGTTTCCCAAAAGCGAACTGATATTGGCGGCATGGGTGATGTGGAGAATTACAATAACAGGAGTTTCATTGTGAGTGTTTTGAAACTGCATCCAAGGGTTAGGAGAGAAATTGTGAAGCTGACAAAAATCATTCTTCTGTGCACGATGGTTGCGGGAATCATTGGCTGTGGGAGTGGTTCCACAAAAACTGTTGGGCGAAGAGAGGTTACGCGAAAAGGGCAACTCAGCAAAGTAGAACTCCGAGACGAGTTGGAACGATTCGAGGATTTTTTTGTCAGTACGATGACACAGACGGCCGATGAGATCGATGATACTCATGAAACACGCCGAATTCGGCGTGAGGGTCAGCAGATGCGAACTCGGATCATTGAATCACTGTTCGCAATGACGGCTTCGGATGATTCAGTGGTGGCTTTTTTGGATACATGGGGGCTGGTTATTCGCCTGCGAATATATTTGGAGAGAGGGGCGGGCAGCCACCTCTATGGCAAAGATCAGCCAGACATAGTTAATTTTATTAAGCTTGCTGAAAAAGAAATTGCTCACATCGGTCAGTTATTCTTGAAACCGGATCAATTTGAAGATGCTCAAAGAGGTCTCGAAGAATTTGCACGTCAACATCCAATAACCGGCATATATTCGAATCTAGTCGTATATGCAACGCATGAGGAACCGGAAGAAGCTGGAGCCCTAATGAGGACGCTCAGTATACCGATGGCCCCGATCCGTGCGATGGAAGGCGTGGACAACACCGCCACCTCGATCCATAACGTAAGTAATTCTGTCGAACAGTTTTCGGATATTGTTCAACAGTTGCCCCGGTCGGCACGATGGCAAATGACAATCCTGATGGATGACTTTGAAGAGTCTGAGATGACTCAGTCGTTCCTGAAAAGCGTAGAAGATTTTTCCAAGAGCAGTACCCACCTTGTAGAAGTCTTAGGCGCCATGCCCCAACAAGTGAGAACTGAGCTGTTGACCGTCCTCGCGGAAGCAGACCAAAGTCAGCAGCAACTGCAAACGACCTTGCAGACGGCAGCAGAAGCAGCCGGCCGCGTCGAAAAGATGTTTGCCCAACTCAATACAACAAGCCAGGCACTCAATATAACCACTCAGCAGGCCAGCGATGCGGCGGTTGCCTGGAAGAATGCCTCCGATTCCATTCAGGAGCTTGTGTCGATGTTTAAGGGTAAACCTCGCGACCCGGATGCCCCGCCTGGTTTTGGGATGCGCGATTTTGATAATTTGCTCCTCAATGCCGGTCAAACGGCTGACAAAGTAGGCAATGCTGTGGCCCAGTTTCAACAGACCGTCGATGCCGCTGCAAAAGAAGAAATGCAAAAACAACTCCGTTCGCTGATCGATCATGTCATGTGGCGATTGTTTGAACTGGTGCTGGCTGTGGTGATTCTCGTTTTCGGTGGTCTTTATCTAATCAAAAGGCTGCAAGCAAGCAAGGCAGTTAAAAAGGCAGTTAAAAATGAATAAATTTAGGGATAGAAGATGCACTCTTACAGGCGGCTCTTAGATCAATTTGATGCAGTTCTTCGCATAGGGTTTGTTGTTATCATGGCGACAACGGCCCTCTCGTTTGCCGACGAAATAATGCTCAAAGGCGGCGACGTTATTCACGGTAATATCATTGAGCAAACCGAGGATGCTGTTCTGCTGGAGCACGAAGACCTTGGTCAGATCAAGATCGCTTCAACCCGCATTGCATCTATTTTAGTTGCTCCTGATGGAACAACGCCGCCGTCCGATCAGGCCGAATCTGAAACAGGTCCTCCGGCACCCAGACACTTGGTTAAAGAGCCGGAATTCGAAAGACTAAAGGCGCTCTCGGCTTGGGCCAAAGAAAACGGCATCTCGTCCAGCATCGATATGTCTTTTACCTCAGAAACCGGAAATACGGACGAAACTTCGTTTCGTGTCGCGGGGAAATTAGGCCGGGAATACTCCAATATCAAGCTTACGAGCGACTTTTCTTATTACAATAAAGAGTCGGACGGAGAAAGGACTGATGATAAGTTTACTTTAGGTCTTGTGCGAGATAGTGCCTTCACAGACTCAGACTGGTTCTTCTTTATGATGGGACGCTATGACTACGATGACTTTGAATCATGGCGACAGCGTGCTGCATTTCACCTCGGGCCAGGCTACAAGCTTATCCAGACACCGGATTTTCATATGGACCTTCGAGGCGGCCCGGGTGTTCGTAAGGAGTGGGATTCCGACACGACAGACCCTGAGATTGAAGGGATTATCGGAACGAATTTTAAGTGGAAACCGACAAGAAGGCAGACATTTAGCTTTTCGACATTTTTCTATGCCGTACTGGATGACTTCGATGATAACCGCACACGAACCACTTTTGACTGGGATTATCTTTTAAGCGATGAGATGAACCTCAGTTTCGTGTTGGGCGTACTGCATGAATATCAGGCGGTTGTCGATCCGGGTAAAGATGAAAATGACACGCGAGTTCATACAGGATTTCGTTTTAGATTTTAACAAACCACACCAGGAAAGGATTGAATATGACTCTTAAGATTACATCTTCGCAAACGAATGCACAGACAACCAGCTTCATGCTTGCCGGCCAGTTGGACTCAGAAACAGCCGTTTCTTTGGATCAGCAGATACAGAAGTCATTATTGGATGGCATTCACATTGTCATTCTCGATCTATCATCGCTCAAAATGATCACCAGTGCCGGTGTGGGTGTTGTTATGAAGACCCAGACCTCTCTGGCCAAACGCGGCGGCGAATTGATGATGCTCAACATGCAACCGCAGATCAAAAAAGTCTTTGAAATTGTGCGACTGCTGCCAACACTCCAGGTGTTTGATGATACACAGGAAATGGACAGCTACCTCATAAAAATCCAGCAGCGAATTCAGGAAGACGGCTCGTTCGATTCCGGCCAGTAAACATGAAAATACGAAGCAAATTACTCGCTCTTTTACTGCTGGTCTCCTTGGTGCCGGTCTTGGCGGTCGTACTTCTGACACGGTTCTCGATCAGGCGGCTTTCAGCGCAGATTACTAATGACATCCAGACCAAAGAGTTTCAGGATATCACTGAGGGGGTTGCTGTCCATGTCCATAATTATCGTGAAGCTGTTATAGGTTCCAATAATGCACTTCAGTTGGCCCTGCGGTTGCAGACCAAAGAGGTTCAGAAGCGTTTGGCCGGTGTAATTTCAAATCCTTTCCCACAGACCGCAGAATCGGCGTATGGTTTTAATGCAGAACTTTCGATTCCGGCAGAACGTTGGCTTAAAGAGCATCCATTTTCCGATAGTATAAGTTTTCAACATCAGGTTTTACACCTTGTAGCTGATATCGACCCTAAGGCAGTTCAACAAGATGTGGAACGTCTTTCAACGATGACAGAAGTTTACCATGAATTATATGAGGCCAACCGCGGACGGACATTGTGGCATTATACATCACTTGAGAATGGACTGCACACTGCCTACCCTGGACGCAAAACAGCTCCAGTGCCGAAAGAGTACGATCCACGAAAACGCACATGGTATACACAAGCAAAAGATAGTCAGGGCAGTCAAATTGCTGCGTCGATTATTGTAGATGTTTCAACAAAAGATCCGGTCCTAACCCTTTCCATGCCTGTTTATTACCCAGACGGAAAGTTCGCAGGCGTGACCGCGATCGACAAGAAGATGAACGAATATTTTTCCGGTCTTAAAATACCCGCGGCCCTGCAAAAAAAAGCAAAACTGTACTTGGTTGGTCTTGGCCTGCCGGGCGAGGCGGTTGAAGACAACTTGGTCGTTTTTTGGAGCAATCAGACACAACTTGATCAATTATACAGCGATACCGATTGGCAGGATACTATCGTTCTGCAGCCGTTAAAGTCTTCAGATCAGGGAATGTTAGCGCATATCATCGAAGACTTAAAAGGTGATAAAGCCGGTGTTCGAACAATGAAATACAATGGAAAAAAAGCCATCTGGGCTTACAGCCGCCGTATCGGGCAGAAAGCGGCCTTAATTATGATCGTGCCGTTTGATGTCGTTCGCCAACTTGCGGAGCAAACGCAGTCAACACTGCTGGATGAGAATTTAAAGCAAATGCGTTTGGCAGGGCTTTTTATTCTGGCTATTGTTGCGATTGCGGCGGTTCTTGCATTGATTAGCGCAGGAAAATTTACACGTCCGATTAACCAATTAGCGGCGGCCGCGAATATATTGGCCGAAGGTGATTTTACCGCAAAAGCCGACATTCAGACCGGGGACGAACTCCAGCGGCTGGCTGAAGTGTTCAACGATCTCGGCCCCAAGTTACAGGA
>CALKKA010000145.1 GCA_937995495.1 uncultured Phycisphaerae bacterium | reverse complement strand
GATCCCGACACCGGTATTGTTCTGCGGGTCGGGCTGATAGATGTAATAGGTCGGGGTCGATACATGGCTGTAAACGCGACAGGTCCCCAGCGGTGCATCTGGATGACCATAGTCATAAGTCCGCATGACATCCTGCTTGTCATAGGTAATGGGGTTGTCCTTGATCCCATCGGGCCACAGAAGATTCGATGCGGCGATGCGAGGGTCGTCGGCCCCCATCAACAGCGGCAGGGTTGCTAACAGCACGAGCGTAAGGGTCATTCTCTTCATACGGGTCTCCTATCATTCTCCATACGGATACGTCCTGCCATTCAATTCATGATCAATCGGACGGAGGGTATCTGAGCCCGATGTCATATCTGGCCTTGCAGCTGGGACACATGAGGATCCACCGGACAGGGTCATCGCTCTTTAGGTCGTAGAAGATAGTGTGGAATCCTCCATCGTAGCCGCACTGCGGGCATTGGGTAAAGTCGTCCTGAGTTTCGAGCACCTGAATGTCTTTTTTATCTGCTGTCATGATCTCTCATTCTCCATCTTAATTCGTCTGAGGATGCCCTTGTGGTTTTGTCATTCTTGGTTAGCAGCGCGACATCTCTTTTTGATGAATTTGATGACGCAGTACGTCGTCAGGACGACCCCCACCACGATCAGAATGAAGCCGCCCAGAAAAATTCCCATGATGTTATTGTAAGCTGAAAACGGGCTCTTTTCAAAGAACTCTGACTTGAGCCGAGGCAGCACGGCATACGTTTTGATCAGTTCCGGCAAAGGAAACGCCTCCACATCCCCCACCGCCAGGACATACCTGCCCTGATTGTCCGGACTGGATACCTGTATCTCATAGCTTCCCGCGTCCTGCATCGAGACATACTCCGGTCCGCGGTAGTAGTCATCGCCTGCAAAGGGCTCATGAAACGTCTCCCAGTCGTGCCCACTTGCATCCAAGTGGGCAACGACGGTTCCCTGCTTGAGGACTGTCGCTGAAACGTCTTTTTCGATTCCTTCCATGACCGGGACCAGCGTGTTTACATAGAGCCTGAAGGGCTCCGCTGCCTCGATATGATAGGTCACGGGCGTTCCGGAGAGGCTGCCGTAGTACGCCTTCGATATTTCAGGAAGGCTGACATGCACGACGGTTTCAGTGCCGACGAGCCTGGGTTGATGGGCAAACACCGGCGGAAGCAAGAGCGGCAGCACGATGGACACCATCACAACGTGAAGAAGGGAGCATTTTTTCATTGATTCACATCTACTTTCTTTTTGGGGACCCGCACTCCACCGACACCCAACAGACCAACAAGGCCCGTTCGGCCAAAGGCGGAGTCGTTAGTCCCCTGCTTTGTTAATGACCGTGCCCGCTGTGATGGATCCGGGTGCGACGGCCAACGTTGTCAGCGGCGCACCGGAGGCCCGCACTTTGAACGGCACCTCGACCGGTTTATTGCCCGGATTATAAGCGAGCAGCGTAATCTTATCGCCTTTTCGAAAGGCGCTGTAATATGGCCATGTAGCCGCGACGGAAACATCCACCTGCCCTGCCCCTTTAAAGAAGTGCAGCCACCGGTATATATTGGCAAAACTGTTGCCATCCGTGTCAATGATAACCGATTCATCGTACTTTTTGAGAACCGCATCTGCATCGAACATCGCCTGGTACATCCAGATGTTGTCATACCAGCCGTCTGTATTCTCGGGGCCGCCGTTTTCCTTGAGAAAGTTAGCATACTGCCGCTGGACGTGCTCAGGATTGTAACCAAGGTAAAGAGAGCTTGGGGTGACAGGCAAGTACTGGATCGCAAAAGTGTACTCCGGAAACTCGATATAACCTAAATGACTTGCTTTGCCGCCATATAACAGGGAAACAAAATCATGCTTGAACTCGCCATCGTTAGGATAGATGTCATCGTCAACATCGAAGTAATACTGGTTAATAGCCGAGGCCTCTGTGACATAGCCCCATGCGCCGTGGTCACGCAACCGGTCATTGCCGGTGAGCATCCCCCAGAGGAAGATGGCCTGCCAGGCATGCATCGCTTCCGATGACGATTCCTGGTCGTTACCGGCGGCATCCAGCTTAACACCCCCGCCTCCCCATCCGCCAAAGCCGTTGGCCCAGCAGTGCCCCTCATAGGGATCCATCATGCGCATATGAGGAAACATGGGATGGTCGCGATCCGGTGTGTTGTAGTCGTGGATCAGCAGTTCCACCATCTGCCCGTAGTCTTTTTTGAAGTCAGCGTCATACATCGAAAGGATGGCCGACGCGTATACGAAATGCGAGTAATGAAAATGATGGTCCACATAATTATACGTGTAGAAGCTGGAGTTCATCCCGACCAGCCCGCCGCACTTACGGTCATAATAGAAGTAATGGTCCTTCTCGCCCGGCGTCGCGGTAAACCAGTCGACCAGTTCCTTGCGCAGCTCAGAGATAAGTCTTTTCTTGGCCTTGTCATGACCGACCCGGTCGGCGATCGGGATCAGCCTGGCGATATGCGCGATCTGCTTTCCCCGAAAATAGGTCTCTTCGTAGAAAAAGAACTTGGATGGGCTTTTGGCCAACCCTTCAAATTTCGCATCATAGGAAAACAATTTTTCCTGTGCGATCACCTTATCCAGCAAAGACTTAAGGTGCCCCGGATCATAAGACTTCGACGTTGGTTCCGGAAAAAATGGTACCATGCCATGAAAAGGAAGCACAGTGGTAAACTCGTTGCCATGCAGGATCTTGAGCCTGCCCCGGAGGGAATCATATCCGCCGTCTGTTAACTTTATGTTCTGCTTTTTGTAGTGGTGCGGAAACAGAGCCAGGTATGTGGGCGCCGGATCCCCTTTTATCGGCCTGGTTTCGACGCGGTAGGTTGTTGTGACCTCGCCGGCTTTGACGTTATAGCTGTAGTCTATCCTCGAGTCGGTAACTCGCTGGAACGCAGCCGACTTGAACCGCTCGAACCACCCCTCCCCCGGCAGCGCGGCTACAGCAAGAAAGGTACATCCTTCAAGGCTAATCTTATCCTCCAGAACCTTTGCTTGACCGCCTGCAAAGTATATCCCATAGAACTCATCACCGAGGCCAACCAACATCCCATCGGAAGTCTTAGTAACAACCTTATGATCCGACAGAAATGTCACCTCAGGTGTTCCGCCGGTAAAGCTGGCATAGGCAAACGGGAGCCCATGGCCGATGGTCGCCGTCCAACCGGCTTGCTTGTCAGGGAACTGGATATCTACCGTAAAGTCGCCCCAGCCTGCAGCTAATGCGCGGTCGTGTTTAACGTCATTAACACCAATCCTGATGTCCGGCTCAAATGGTGAATAGATTGCATCGGAGGTGATGAGCAAGTCCGGCCGGTCCACCAGCAACCCCTGTTCATCACAACGAAACGCCAAAGGAAACGCAAACAGATTTCGGGAATAGGAATTGGACGCATTGTCAGCCATTAGATCCGCCAACCGCTCATCGGAGGCATTATCAGCCAATAAAGACGTCCACCAATCACTGGTCGGATACGGGTAGGGAGCATCGTCGGTAACTTGAACAGTAAATGTAGTGCCATGATCTTCAGGGTCAAAACCTGCCAGGTCATCCGTGTAGCTGCCTTTGCCTACGGGAATGACTTTTGCCTGGCAAACGCCGCACAAAACAACGCTCACAGTGAGGGCCGTCTTTATCAAAGTTGCTTTTGTCAATCGTCTTTCCTGCAATTTCAACAGCTGTTTCCTTTCAGTTTATTTGATACCCATAAGACCCCACCATCTCCAGATAATTACTCATTGTTTCTCAATGGCTCCAAGATGGTTTGGTTAAAAGAGGCGACTTCTGATTGACAGTAGTTTTGGACCGAACCCTGCGGGACGGCCTGTATCCCGCCGACTAAATAGTCGGTCCTATCTCCCGCTTCAGGCTGTCTGTCAGTGTAATATGGTTTCAAGAACGCATACGAATAACTGTACCCCACTTCCTCATCGGCCGCCTTGTTGATCACTGCGGCCAGAGAAATGATATAGTCCGGCTTCTCTTCGATTTTAACGACCCTCACATCGGCGATCTTTCGCAATTCTTTTTTTCGAAGAGTTAACAGTTTGTATTTCAGTGACTCATCCTCACAGTCCACCTGCACGCATACTGTAAACTTACCCTTGGAAAATTTCACAGGCGTTTTTTCTTTCTCATTCTTTTCCATTTCAGCGGCGACTGCTTCGGCTCGTTTTTGTGCCTCGGCAATTTGGTCTGGAGACATTTTTTTCTCGAGAACCGTCTTAGACTCCGTGACATCCTCTCCACTCATCCCGGCCAATTGAAACCATTTGTAGGCTTCGACAGAGTCCTCATACACCCC
>CALKKA010000144.1 GCA_937995495.1 uncultured Phycisphaerae bacterium | reverse complement strand
TAACGAACCATCCGCCGCCGCTCATTGGAGCTTTGGCGTGACAAGCGTAATACACACTAATAATCACTAATATTTCAAGGCACAACAGAAACCTTACAAACTACAAACCATCAAATAGGAACTAATTTTCACTAATTTACTTTATTAACCACCGATTTCACGGATTAACACTGTTGGCTACATCAAGACTTCGATCATCTTGATCATCGGTAAAAACATCGCCAGTACGATCGTTCCGACCAACAGGCCCAGAACGATAATCATGATCGGTTCCAGCAAACTCATCATTGAACCCACCAGTACATCGGCGTCTTCGTCGAAGTTATCGGCGACTTTCTGGAGCATCTTGTCCAGGTCACCGGTTTCCTCGCCCACATCGACCATGTTGACCACGATGGAGTCCACCGTCTTGGACTGCCGCAGCGGGTTGGCGAAGGTATCGCCCTGCCGGATCGCGGCCTGGACCTTGTTAAGCATCGAACTGTAGACCTCGTTGTCGGAGGTGTCACGGGTGATGTTGAGGGCTTCCAGGATCGGTACACCGGCGCTGATCAGCGTAGCCAGGGTGCGCGTCCATCGGGCGACCGTTGTCTTATAGACCACCTGCTTGACAACCGGGAGACGCAGCGTTGTCCAGTCCATGACATAGCGGCCTTTCTTGAACTGACGGACCAGTCTGAGTATAAGCTTCAGGACAAACGGACAGGCAATGACGATCCCGGCATTGAGCCCTTTGCGAGCCGTCAGCCAGTCGCTGATGTCAAGCAGCATCTGTGTGAGAGGGGGCAGGCCGGCTTTTCCGTCACTCATGTCGGTCAGTACTTCGGCGAATGTCGGGACGATAAAGATCATCAACCCCATGACGATCAACATCGCGGCACCCATCACAACCGATGGGTACACCATGGCACCTTTGACCTTGGCCTTGAGCCGTTCGGATTTTTCCATAAAGTCCGCCACACGGGACAGGATAACATCCAGCACACCGCCCACCTCACCGGCGGCGACCATGTTCACAAACAAACGATTAAAACAGCGGGGATATTTTCCCATCGCCTCGGATAAGGTTGCCCCGCCCTCGATGTCGTCGGCCACATAGCCGATGACCCGTTTAAAGGTTCCTTTTTTTGCCTGTTCTTCGAGAATCCGCAGGGACCGCAAGATTGCCAGACCCGCGTCCTGCAGTGTGGACATCTGACGAGCGAACTCGGTAACCGCTTTGATCTTGACCTTGCCGCCGGCACCCCGCCGCTTTGGGCCGGTCGCCGCTTTGGCGACCTTCGCTTTTTTGCCCGCGTTCTGGGCACGAACCTTGGTCGGGAACATGCCTTTGTTGCGGATCTTGCTGATCGCCTCTTTGCTGGACAGCGCTTCGATCTGCCCCTTGGTTTCATTTCCCTTTGCATCGAGTGCTTGATATTGGAATACCGGCATGGTTAGTTCCTCCGGACATTATTTTTAGGTTTTTCTGTCATTATTACTCTTCCTCGGCGGCGATCGTTTCACGCGAGACTTCGTCAAGCGTTGTGACACCGTCAAAAATCGCTTTCAATCCATTTTCACGCAGTGTTTTCATCCCCGCACGACGGGCAGCTTCACGCAACACCGCCGTCGAGGCATGGTTCATAATCAAATCACGCAACTCATCATTGAACGTCATGATCTCATAAAGACCCGTTCGGCCGCGATAGCCCGTTTTGTTACAGTTGTTGCATCCTTTGCCGTAATAGAATGTTTTGTCGCCGACATCTTCAGGCCGCAATTCCAGTTCCATCAGCATCTCTTCAGTCGGTGTGTATTCGGTCTTACATTTGGAGCATATTTTACGAACCAGCCGCTGAGCGACGATGCCTTCAAGCGTGGCTGTGATCAAAAATGTTTCCAGCCCCAGGTCCAGCAAACGAGCGATCGAACTGGGGGCATCGTTGGTGTGCACCGTCGTAAACACGAGGTGGCCGGTCAAGGACGCCTGGATGGCAATCTGGGCGGTCTCGAGGTCACGAATTTCACCCACCATCACGATGTCCGGGTCCTGACGCAGAATGGAACGAAGACATTTTGCAAATGTCAGCCCAATATCGGGGCGGATCTGGACCTGCACCAAGCCGTCAATATCATATTCGACCGGGTTTTCGGTGGTGATGATCTTTGTTTCAACGTCATTGAGATCTTTCAGAGCCGAATACAGTGTGGTGGTCTTTCCGGAACCGGTCGGGCCGGTCACGAGTACGATGCCATTGGGCTTGTGGATCAACTCCTGAACCACCTTGAGGTCGCGTTCCTGCATCCCCAGCATATCCAGACTCAGATTTACCTGTGTCCGGTCCAAAACACGCAGCACTACGCTTTCACCGAACATGGTCGGTAAAATGCTGACACGCAGGTCGATCGGATTGCCGTTCATGGTCAATGCGATACGGCCATCCTGCGGCAGTCGCCGCTCGGCAATGTCCAGATCGGCCATGACCTTGATACGACTGCTCAGGGCCATCGCGATATAGCTTGGCGGTGACTCCATATCATAGAGGACACCGTCGATTCGATACCGCATCTGGTAGCTGTCCTCAAATGGCTCAAAATGTATATCTGAAGCCTTATCCCGAATGGCCAGCATTAAGACCTGGTTGAGTAATTTGATGACCGGCGTGGATTCGGCAGCCCCTTTGATGTCGTCGAGGTCGATGCTGGCATCGCGGCCGGCAAGCTGCGCCAGACTCCCATCGGTCTCCAACTCACCGATGAGTTCGGACATGCTCTCGTCCTCTTCGGTGTAGTATTTATCGAGCAGGTCTTTAACGACCATTTCGTCAGCCACTTTTGCCACAACTTTGTAGCCCATCAGGGTACTCAGGTCGTCCATCGCCCTGAAGTTGTCAGGCGATTTCATCGCCACGGTCAATTGATTTCTGGACTTGTCGTACTCGACCGGAATAATCTCATAGGTCCGTGCCATCTGGGAAGGGACACGCTCCTGGATTTCCTTAGAGATTTCGAGGTCTTTTATGTCTACGAACTCCATTCCCCGTTGGGCCGCAAGGGCAATTCGAAGCTCAGCTGGCTTAATGAAACCTTGCTCTATAAAAACCTGACCGAGCTTGCCCCCATTTTTCTTTTGTAGAACGAGCGCTTTGTGCACCTTGTCACGGGTCAAAAGGCCCATCTTAATCAGGATGCGGCCCAATGTCCTGCCTTTTAATTCTCGTACTGGAGGTATTTTTGCCACTTTTAATACTCCTTTGCCCCGATTTTCAGCGGGGCAAATCTTATGGTTACTTCTACTGTTATTATAGCACAATTAGCGATAAAAATCAACTTCCATTAAAACAGACACTTGTCTTATAAGAATATGTTGTTTCCCAAACTATCATTATTGAGCAATAGTAGCTTTTTAAGCCCCTATAAAGGTTTTTTTAATAAAAATTGATAGACACACAATATACAAGACATATTTAAAAGAGAAGTTTCCCATTAAAAT
>CALKKA010000143.1 GCA_937995495.1 uncultured Phycisphaerae bacterium | reverse complement strand
CACGACGGGAAACGCGCGATTTTTGTTTTTGGAAACAGGTATGCACCGGACTACTATGAAGGTTTTGTTCCGAACGAATTTTGCAGCGAAGTTGATCTAATTGCCCGATCCGGAGTAATCGGAATCGCAAAAACAAAAAATTCTTCCATCAAAGATCCGACACGCGTGAAAATTCTCGGGTACGTTTGTGATGATCAGGGGCATGTCTTAAATACACTGGATTTTCCACTCATTAAGCCCAAAAAAACAGAAAAGAAAACCCCTCGTGCCAGGATGATACTGGTTTGCGGAACCTCGATGAATTCCGGCAAAAGTATGGCGGCAAAAGCGTGTTGCTGGGCATTGTCATCAAAGGGACATAAAGTCAGAGCAGCCAAAGTAACCGGAACAGCCAGCTTGAAAGACATCCTGCAAATGAACGATGCCGGAGCACAACCCTTTGCGGATTTTACGTATCTTGGGTATCCATCAACCTATCTTCTGGAAAAAGAAGAATTACTAAATGTATTCAATCAACTTGACCTGCGGTATGCCAATAATCCAAAGAACTACTGGGTTGTTGAGTTTGCCGACGGCGTGATACAGCGTGAAACAGCAATACTTTTGAATGAGCCGGAAGTCAGGAACCGAATCCATAAACTGATCTTCTGTGCCAATGATGCGTTTGGAGCCATCGGGGGATTGAATATCTTGGATTCCATGGGATTAAAACCGGATGCTCTGTCCGGCGTGTGCACAAGTTCCCCGCTCGGTGTCAGGGAGCTTTCTGCCTTCACAGATATCCCCATATTTAACAGCATCGATACCGATGCAAATTATCTGATTAAAATATTACGCAAACCTTCAAGATGAATACTTGCTTATTGTGTAAGAGAACGGAACAAGATCTGACTTCCTATGATTCGATTATAAAGTCGGATGTTTTCTTTATTAGGATGGTACTCCAAAAAGATGTAAACAATCGCTTCCCACAAAGAAACCCATGCAGCAATCGTCAACCCCTGAGCAAACACCTCTGCTATGACGCCTGCATGAACAGTCGCTCTGCGAGTTGCCAGTATTGCTAATACCAAAAAGATAATTCCAACAAAGAATAATATAATAAATCGTCTAAACATACGCTTCATAGAACGATTTTCGAGTTCTTTTAGATAGACAAAATAACTATTAACACTTTTCTGAACCCTATTCATTAAAGCTTCTTCAGGCATTTTTTCAATTGATATTCTGATCACAAAGGGAGATTTACCTATTTCGCGGACACATTCAGTTAAATAATCGGCGAATTCCTGGTCGAGTTCCTTTCGATAGTAAGGAGCGGTCTTGTCAAAATCGTGATAAAGATGCTCTATCGATGCTATTGAGACATCAATAACAACCTGACCTTCGTCGGTTCTTTCATATCTGTCTATCACAGGCTTTTTCATATACTAAAATCACTTGGAAACATCCCACATTGCATTGTTGGTAGAGTTATAAACTGTTTCGAATATCCTCAAAAAAAGGGGTTCTGTGTTCTTCGACGCATTTGGCGGCGTATAAAAACATGGCTGCTGACCAACTTTGCCAGTCCTGCCCCATGGGCCTTCCATCTTCAGGGTGCAGCCATTCATTAAATCCAAAATCGACTCTTTCAACACGACATGGCTTGTTGAGTTTTGCCAACTCAATCAGTTTAGATCTTGCCAGATGTTTCTTTCCGGCCGTAACGAGAGCCGCCACATAAAAGCCGCAAATGAACGGCCAGATACCTCCGTTATGGTATTCGCCTGGGGGGTTATATGTTTGGTAGCGAACCCGCCAATCCGGATCATTCGGTTGAATACATGGGAAAAAATTGGGTGGCAGCCCCACTCTCAATTGTCCATTTTCCCGAAAATGATCACATTCTTTTTCAATCCAGGAGACCATAGTCCTAGCTCTTGTATACGAGGCGATGCCGGACAGTATGGCCAGACTGTTGCCAAGGAGATCGAACCGTTCGCTTTTATAGACTTTATAAGACCACAAGGCATAATAGGGTTTCTTGCGCAGAACAAGGCCTTCATGGACATGACGATGCTGCCGTTCTCCGGTAATGGCAAAATGTTCCATCTCATCTTTTATGATATTGGCCTTTTCATTTTGATTCAGGAGCTTTAGATAGGTGTAGACAACCGTATTGACAAAAAGTCCATAGCCCAGGACCCACTGTTCATCCCGCCAGTCGCTGGTTGGCAGTTGTGCGACAAGAACTCTGTCGCTTGGGCTTTGGTATTGCATCCAGATCAACGATTTCGCAACCGCTTCTTCTAGGAAGTCCGGTTGGCTGGTTGCTTTCCGGTACATCCCCACTCCCATGAGGAACAGAGGTGTGCAGTCACTGGCACCTCGGTCCTCAGGATCATGAATGAGCGAGGGGATATGACCATTCGGGGATTGATTTTTTGCCAGAGTTTCGAGGACTTTTTGATAGGTGGCGATCAGTTTTTTATTTTCCGACACCAACACACCTGGTAGACAAATCATCAAGTCCCTTGTATACGGTTCAGGGTATCCCCATCCTGCAGTTCTCGGCAATCCGCGGTAAGGACCGTGGGCATTGTGTAGAAGAACCTCTATGGCTGCCGCTTTCGCCTCTTCGATCAGTATTTTATCCTGACGTTTCATTTTATGAAATTCCTAACTTTTTAGAAACGATGTCAACAAACTTCTTTGCTACGACCCGATAATCAAATAATTCAACAGCACGCTGTCGACCATTTTGCCCCATCCTCTCTCGAAGCTCTTTATCTCTCATCAGATCCATCAGATAGTTGGCGATATCATGGACGCTGGCTCTATAATCTACGATCCGGGGACTCTTAAAGGTCACTTTTTGATTGGCCTGATATCCCGACTCGTCTCCCACAATGGTTTCGCGCATCCTTATCTCCTGAGCCACATCAGCCAGAAATGCAGTTTCTCCATGAACCATGGTATCCAGCATCCCCATGGCTTTGATTCCGATTACAGGTTTACCGCAGGCATTGGCTTCAACCTGAATCATGCCGAATCCTTCCAGCCTGGAAGGGGCGGCATAAATATCGCAAGCAGCCAACAGATAGGGCATGAAATTACGAGAAATCACACTGGATGTATAGACGACATTTTTTTCGATACCGAGCTGTGTGGCTAACTGCATATCGATAAAATTCTGGGCTTCCGTACGCGGCTGCGGCCAGACTTTACAGACATATTTCCAGTCCGGTGCCTTGGTGTCATTAATGGCCATCGCCTGCATGACTTCCTGGGCTCCTTTGGAAGTGGCATCACCTCCAACGGTTAATATCATAATCTGCTCCTGCGCAACACCAAGTGCTTCGCGTACGGTCGAGACCTGCAGGTCCTCTTTGTCTCGCGGACAAAAGGCATCGGTGTCACACCCGACCGGCAATACCTCTATGTTCTTACCGCTCAATCCGTCTCGCATATACATTTTCTTGACCCAGCGGGAGGTAACTAGAATTAAGGGTAAGGATTCAAGGATCTCCTGAAAATTGGCAATATACCCATCCGCTACCAGCCAGGGAACAGGCTGGACGCCGTATCGCTGCGGATGCATCACCAGATGAGGGGTGTGCCCCCAATAACCCACACCCAGCACAACATCCGGCTCAAACCATCGATAGTACCACTCCTTTTCCTGGGCTGATTCAAAGTTTACCGGGAAAACATCCACTCCCAGTTCCTGCAGGCCGCGATACAGCAAAGCACCCTGGGTTGCCAGCCCCCCGGTACAAGAGGGATAGTCAAACAAAACGAGTACTTTCATTTTTCCCCCTTTCTTTTTTCCAACTCTGGATTTCAGCAACCGAATTGAAGATCCAAAACGATTCCTTAATTGGAGTTGTTTTAGCTTCCCAGCTGTCTTCTTGAAATCCATAGATTTCCGTTATAATTTGATATTTCTTATTCCAGATATCTTGTGGTAAGGTTGATATTTGATCAGCATTGTTGATCGGCATTGGAAGATATTTTTTATTGCCATCCTCATATGCAAACATCCATAGTTTAGAGACTTGCAAGCGTCCTGTTTCGACAAGTCCAATTACTGCCTCGGCAACTTCTTCATGTCTGCGGTGCCGGGTATATTCCCCTTGTGTGCTGTGGGTAATGATCAAATCATAGACGGGGCTTCCCAAGAGAGGCAGGATCGTTGCTTCAATGTCTGATATGTCAACCGGCACTTGACCCGGACCATCATTGATGTCGCCCATTTTTCCTTCTGCATTCAGGGCTTTTAAGGCGGCGCTAAATTTTGGGCTGCGGTCCGAGTCAGACTTACGGCATATCGTGATAATCGTCCAATCATTCAAGGGATTCATCAATATCGTTCCGCCAGCCCATAAGGTTTCATCATCCGGATGAGCCACAATAACAGCACATTTCAAGTCACGCATTTTTCCATTGCCCCATAGTCCATTAATACTATCATTTACGCCGGAGCTGAACAGTTAATGTATGAAAAGCTTATGTTTTATTCTCCGATCCATGCTTCTCCCTTCAAGCTTTCATGTTTTCTTCGGACCCATAAATAAACCGTTTTGGCGGTGTTGTAAGAATCGTCGTAAATGGTTTCAGGTACAAAACAATTATTCAGAAATGATTAGAATGGAGCGCCCTTGAATTCAAGATTTTAAATAGCCACTTACTTTGAAAAACCAAGTTTTAGATCAAAGCAGTATTACTTGAAAATGCCTTACAACTATTATAGTTAGTTATGCCAGGCCTATGCAATAGTCTTTAAGTCATTTATAAACATATACCAGAAAAATTTCTGGCCATTGCGACTCCAGTATTAATACATGCTTATATTCTAAGCGAAGAAAGTCCTGATTATTTTCTTCCACGATAATTCGAGACTTGGTTCAGAAAAGTTATTTGCCTTTATATGCACTGAGTTAAATACATTCTGCTTTTGCCAATAACATCATCAGTCTGCTTTGATACATCCTGCACATATCGCGTGGCCATGATTAAATTGGCATGGCCAAGGAGACCCTGCACTGCAAACGGGTCACCCGATCGAGCAGCCATGGTGGCGGCCGTTCGGCGAAGTGTATAAAAGCCCGTTCCCTTGGGAACATCAAGTTTCGCTCGTTTAATCATTCGAGCAAACTTTGTTGTTATCGCATTGATTGGACAATATTTTTCATCCAGTTTTACTAAAAAGGTGGGCAGAATGCGGAGAATCGAAGCGGTTGTCTTTCGTTGATTTGCACGGCATTTCAGGCGGCGTCTTAAATATCGGGTCATGACGGGGAGTCCTGGGGTTTTCTTTTTTTCTTGTCTGATTTCATAAGTCCCTCTTTTGGTATGGGTTACAGGCAATCAAAGCATCTTTTCTTTTCATTGGCACAGTGTTTGCATTTTGTATCTATGAATTAATGATCAGGCTTTAGAGAAGATGTGGTGAGAAGTCATGGTGCTCTTTGAAATTGGGTTCTTTTATTGCCGGGCTTGAGGGTTTCATGATGCGGGACGTCATGTTGAGCGCATGCTCTGGAGTCGGGCACTGGGGTTATTCGAGTTTTCTCCCTCCTCCTCCTTTTGGTGTCGGACGGGTCGCCGGCGTTTTGGTGAGCGTCCGACCCAAATTTAGGGTCTATGTGTCCAGGGGGGTGCATAGACCCTTTTTTACTCTTTGTGACGGATTCGGCTTATCTTATGAGCAAGCCTATACCGATTATTAGAAAGGACTGTGTCATGGAACAACCAACCGAACATAGTGTTCATCATCAAGC
>CALKKA010000142.1 GCA_937995495.1 uncultured Phycisphaerae bacterium | reverse complement strand
ATCGACCGCCCCGAATTATACCGAGACATCTTCCCCTATTCAGAATTCCCCAAAGTAACCTTTGAAGAGGAAGCTCCCGTAATGGAGGTCCCGGAAAAGGTGTGGATTACCGATACCACCTTCCGCGATGGCCAACAATCCCGTCCGCCCTATACACCGGAGCAGGTTCTTCGGCTTTTTGACTTTTTCCATGAAATCAACGGTGGAACAGATCTGATCCGTCAGAGCGAGTTTTTCCTTTACTCCGACAAGGACCGCAAGGCCGTGGAACTGTGCCGTGCTCGCGGTTACGACTTCCCGGAGATCACTGGCTGGATCCGTGCGGTTGCGGCCGACTTCAAATATGTCACGCAACTTGGCCTCAAAGAAACGGGTATCCTGACCAGTGCCAGTGACTACCATATTTTCCTGAAACTCAAAAAGACCCGCGCCCAGGCGATGGAGGGTTATCTTTCTGTTGTCAAATCGGCCCTGGATGCCGGAATCCTGCCACGGTGTCACTTTGAAGATGTCACCCGCGCCGATTACGACGGTTTCGTTCTTCCATTTGCCAACGAACTTTTGAAGCTGGGGCAGGAATACAAGGTCCCGGTCAAGATGCGTCTGTGTGACACGCTGGGCTTTGCGGTACCCTATGCCAATGCAACGCTGCCACGGTCTTTGCCGAAACTGATTGCCGGCCTCCGCAAGCTTGGCGTACCCGCAAAATCCATCGAATGGCACGGCCATAACGATTTCCATAAGGTTGAGGTGAATGCTGCTGTCGCGTGGCTTTATGGTTGTGCCGCTGCCAATTGTTCCATTTTCGGTGTTGGCGAGCGTACCGGTAATCCTCCGTTGGAGGCACTCATCGTTGAGCATGCTCAGCTTTGTGGTACGAATCCGAAGATCAAATATGAAGCGATCACCGAAATGGCCCGTTATGCCAATAAGGAACTGAATTTCAACCTGCCGACGAACTACCCGCTGGTGGGCAAGGATTTCAACGTGACCCGTGCAGGCATCCATGCAGACGGCCTGCTCAAGAATGAAGAGATCTACAACTGCTTTGATACCGACAAACTGCTGAAACGACCGGTGGGTGTAGCCATTACCGACAAAAGCGGTGCCGCGGGTATCAAGCATTGGATCGAAGAACGGTATGAGATCGATATCCCCAAGCATGATCCGCGTGTGATTGCGATCAAGGACAAGATCGATACTGAATACGCTGCGGACCGTATCGCAGCGATTTCCCATGACGAAATGATCGCCTGGTCCGAGGAGGTCTTCGGTGACAAACTCCCTCCGTTGAGGTAGCATTGTGAGCAAACGGCAGATCGAAGCGGTTATCTTTGACTTGGGCGAAACCCTGCTGAACTTTGGCAGGTTGGACAGAGCGATTCTTTTTGATAAGGCGCTGCGCGATTCTTACGACTTCCTAAAAGAACAATCTCAGCCGGTACACGCTTTCCGATTGTACCGCTTTTTCCACACTTGGGGCATCCGCTGGAATCTGTTTCGGTCCTGGACCACCGGCGATGATTTTGACTCTCTGGAATTGCTCAAGGGCTATGGCCGTAAGAGGAATTTCCAAATGGACGAAGCACAGTGGGAAGAACTTAATTGGCGATGGTATCAGGGGTTGAGCGAAGTCGGTCAGGTCGAAGCGGGGACCGTCAATGCCTTGAAGGAACTTGGCGATATGGGGCTTAAAGTCGGCTTGCTGTCTAACACCTTTGTTCACAAGTGTTGCCTTGAACGGCATCTGGAAAATGAGGGGCTGTTACAGTTTTTGCCGGAGCGTTTCTACTCGTACGATTTTGATTATCGCAAGCCGGATGTTCGGATCTTTCAGGATGTCGCCCGGAAGATGAATATTGACGCGGAGCGAACCATTTATGTGGGAGACCGCGTCGATAATGATGTGAAGGGATCACTTGCGGCAGGGATGTTGCCGGTCTTGAAAAAAGCCTATACGAACGAAAAGGTAAAAATTCCCGCTGACACCCAGCAGATAACAATGATCTCCGAACTCCCCGGTCTGATCCGTCGGACATGTAAAATTTCGCCTTCACAGCAACCAACAACAAAAGAACAAACCGTTTCGATAGAAAGATAACACGATGGACACAAAAGACCAGGCATTCCAACAGTGTATCAATCCTCAATGCCGCAGTGAATTCGATAGCCGCCAGGTACTCTTCAAGTGTCCGCAGTGCGGCGACCTGCTTGATGTACGGTACAACTGGGAGGCGATCGAAGTTCCCAAAAAGCTCAGTGATTTCGCGAACCGTTGGACCACTCGGAGCAATCGGTTGGATTTTTCAGGCGTATGGCGATTTCGTGAACTGATCAGTTTTTGCGCCGATGAGCACAAAGTCAGTGTCGGCGAAGGCCAGACACTGTTGCAGCCCGCCTGCGGACTCGCTCAGGATCTGGGGATGAACCCGCGATCACTGTTTCTGCAATACGAAGGGATGAATCCGTCCGGTTCGTTTAAAGATAACGGTATGACGGCCGCGTTCAGCCATGCGAGCATGGTTGGCGCCTCCGCCAGCGCGTGTGCCTCCACCGGCAATACTTCCGCCTCAATGGCCCTGTACGCTCACAGCAGCAACATCAAGGCGACCGTTTTCATCGGCGAGGGCAAGATCGCATATGGAAAGCTCAGCCAGGCCATGGATTACGGCGGACATACCATCCAGGTTGCCGGCGATTTTGACGATTGCATGCGGCAGGTACAGGATGTCTGTACCGAACTAAAAATCTATCTGGTGAACTCGCTCAACCCATTCCGGCTGGAAGGCCAAAAGACAATTATGCTGCGGATCATCGAGGGCCTCGGCTGGGAAGTCCCGGACTGGATCATCGTTCCCGGCGGCAATCTGGGCAACAGCAGCTCCTTCGGGAAGGCATTCGCCGAACTGAAAGCACTCGGGCTGATCGACCGCGTACCGCGTCTGGCCGTCATTAACGCCACCGGTGCTAACACCCTGACCGAATTGGTCAACGACAAGGGACTGCGTTGGAACAATGGGGATGTCGATCAACAGGTCATCGATGCCTATTACGCCAATTTAGATGCGACCCACTACCGTGCCGATACCATTGCCTCGGCGATTGAGATCTCCCGTCCGGTGAATCTGAAAAAATGCCTGCGAGCATTGGATGTCTGCGATGGCGTAGTGCTGGATGTAACCGATGAGGAAATCCTTGACGCCAAAGCCCAGATCGGAGCCTATGGTCTCGGCTGTGAACCGGCTTCAGCAGCGACCATCGCCGGACTCAAACACCTGCTGGCCGAGGGTACGATTGATAAAGATGCTCGCACGGCGTGTGTGCTGACTGGACATCTGCTAAAAGATCCCGATGCGACTGTTAACTATCACAGCAAGATGGGCCGGGAATTCAGCAATCCACCTGTACAGGTTGAAAACGACCTCCAGAAAATAATCGCCTTAATGAAATAGAGGCGTCAGGGAAGATTTAGGAATTCAGGGTGTCTTGGATGACTTGCGTGTCGACATTCTCCTCAACGAGTTGTCGCAACCGCTGAACCTTAGCCGTATCGCGGGAACGAATCTTAAAGCCCAGATCCTTCATTCGGGCGCTGACCTTAAAAGTGCTTTCATTGCTCATCAGGACGGGGATTCCACTGCTTTTGAGCAACGGTTCGATCATCGGATGGGGCTCAAACCCACCGGTCAGGATCAGCCCGCCGTTGGTGGTGTCTTTGGAGAGGACCAGCAGGGACACGAGGATGTTATCGATACGGTCGCCGGGCGTGATGACCAGCGTATTGGTATTGATGCGCTGCAGGACATTCTGCGGCGCCATCGCCGCGATGACGGTATCTTCGATGACATTGGACAGCGCATCAGCGCCGCAGAAAACCTGATAATTGAATTCCTCGGCCAACTGACCGACCGTAAAGGTCGTCAGGGTTCGGTCGTAGGGGAGGGCCCCAATCAGCCGGGTGCCGATCAGTTTAAGGCCCTTGCCAACGGTCTCTTTGATGGCGTCATATTTTTCAGGAAGCACCTTATTTAAGATCACCCCGATGACTTCCACATCATGGTCAGCGAACAGGGCCAGACTCAAAGCGATTTCGTCGATAGGGCGTCCGATACCGCCGGAAGTGACAATGACGACTTTGGCGTCGAGCAGTTCGGCGACCCGGGCATTGGACAGACCGAAACAACTGCCGACGCCGGCGTGCCCCGTCCCCTCAATGATGACCATGGGATGTTTTTTAAGCAATTCCTGATGGCATCGAACGATCTCTTTTTCCATCGGCGCGACATCGGGGTTGTTGATAAATTTGCGTGTAAAGCCTCGCTCAATGGCGATGGGGCTCAGGTAGTACGGTTCATCTTTCAGGTCGAAGACCTGATGGAACAGGACACCGTCTTCGTCGATATTTTTTTCATGGTAGCGGACATAATGCTGGCCGACGGGTTTGCAGTAGCCCGGATCCAGGCCTCTGGCCTTGAGCATCTGCATCAGACCCAAACTGACAGATGTCTTGCCGCAATCTTTGAGTGTTGCACCGATATAGAGAGGCTTCATAATGATGACCAAAAATTAAACACAAGACTCATTTATTCCGCCGGCAGCGGAAACGACGCTGTCATTATAGAAAAATGAGAAGACAAATTCTACTGGAAAATTCGATTCTGTTCTCAGCGATTGAGGTGTTCGATTTCTTTTCTGATGGCATCAAGATAGTCCGGGATTTTAGCTCCGAGGGTGTCGTTAAGATGCATCTGAGCTTCGATTTTCAACGGTTCGATGCCAAAAATGATGATTTCATCCGGGCATTGACCGATCTGCTTGGCCATTTTGATGACATTGAGGATATCGACTTCGTGCAGGGACAAGTGGGCCATCTGCTTCACACTGTTGACATCGTCGGGGGTGAACCGTTTAAGCGTGCCCGGTGCGGTCCCCATCAGACAGCAGTCAATGAGGACAACCTTTTGGCGTTCGGCGATCGAGTGCAGCAGGTACATCCCGCCGGTGCCGCCATCGTGATATTCGATATTCTCAGACGGCAGTTTGCCTGCGGCGGCCAGTTGGGCCAGTTCCTCGATGAGCACAATGCCGACGCCCTCATCGGCCATCAGTGGGTTCCCCAGGCCAATGACGATGATGGGTTTGATCTTTCCTATTGCCAATGATCGACTTCCTTATGGGTTAAGAGCATGGATTTTGTGTTGTTATGCGGATTATAGAAGAATTGAGGAGCCGATGGAATAAAAAAGCCGGGCTCTCCCCTATGGGGCCCGGCTCACAAAATGAGTAAAAAAGTCTATGGCTTCCCTTTACTCAATACACTGGAAAAAAGTGGTTGTTGCTTTTCTCCTGTGAAAATGAAGTCCAAGTTTTAAAGAACGCTGCTTCCCTCTGCCGCCAAATACAACTTTAAAGCTCTCCCTGCCCGGAAAACACGGACGATTAATGGAAGGAACCTCATGAATGGTAAAATAATGCGGGCATTCACTTTTCCATCCTCAAAATCCTCTCATATAAATCTATCAGGATATTGCGTGGGGTACAATCGTGGATATTACGGGGTTTTTAAAAAAATAGGAACAATTTATGTGAAATAGGGATAAAATCTTTATTCTTGGCTGCCATGATTGGGTAGCTTTAACGCCTTTTGGGCCAGATCGACGATGTTATCCACACCGAGTTTTTGCATGATGTGAGCCCGGTGGTCTTCAATCGTGCGGACAGAGCGATCCGTCTTATAAGCGATCTCCTTATTACTCATGCCCTGCATGAGTTGATTGAGAACATCTTTTTCAGTTTTGCTCAGGACTTTAGTGACCGTGATATCCTGCATCGCTCCTTCGATGATGTCCTTCTCAGGGAAAATCTCCGCCGACAGTGCGACCCAGAAGGTGGAACCGTCTTCGCGTTTAAGCTGCATCTCATAATTATGGACCCGTCTTTCTTTCTTTAAGGTCTCTATCAGGTCCTTTCTTTGCTGAGGGTTCACATAGGTATCTGTGACCGAGAAGCCATTTTTTGCTTCGGCTTCATTAGCATAGCCAAACAGGCGTGTGGTGGCTCGACTGCAATCCAACAACCGTCCGTCACTGATGCGGGTCCGGAACAAGCAGGCCCGGGCACTCCTGTAAAGCTCGCGGTATTTTGCTTCGCTTTCCGACAACTTTTGTTTAAGTACTTCTTGTTCGGTCAGGTCATACAGCGAGACGATCCGAATGGGTTTGTTGTCTTGGATAGCTTCTTTGCAATGCACCATTACAGGGAAAAATGTGCCGTCTTTTTTCATTCCATAAGTCTGGTAGATTTTAAAGTATCCGGAGCTGATTTTTTCTTCAACAATGTCACGGCTTTGCGGTGCGACCATTTCCATCATGGGAATTTTGTTAAGTTCTTCAGATGTATAGCCGTACATATCCAGCAGTTGTGGGTTGACATCGATAATGTGATTGTCCAGGTCATGGATAATAATCCCCTCGAGTGAAGCATCCGCCAACTGTTTAAAACGAGCTTCACTGTGGATGAGTTTCTGTTGCTGCCGTTTCACAGGGCTCAGGTCTCTGCCGGTGGCGATCCTGACATTTTGGTTGTTGAGGATTGCTGACTTGGCCTGGATCTCAAGAGGAAACGCGGAACCGTCTTTCCGAAGGCCAACGACCTCATAAGCATCTTCGAAACCGGAAGCCATTTTTTCCTCGATGATGTCATGATAGTCGGGAGCAATCAACTCCATCACGTTCATTGTTTGCAGTTCTTCCAATGTATACCCATGCAGGTCAACAAAATTTTGGTTGACGTCGATCACATGACCGTCTTTGTGAATTAGGATCGCCTCAAACGAAGCCTCCGCTAAACGTTTGAAACGCTCTTCGCTGGCTTTGAGTTTCAGCAGCATTTCTTTTTCTTCGGAGATATCGCTGAAAATGCCCAGGATGAGTTGCTTGTTGTCGAACCTGATGAGCGAGGTGCTGATACGAACGGGAATATCATGTCCGTCCTGATGACGCACATAAGTGTCTTCAATGAGAGGACCGGATTCTATTTGAAGGCTTTTTTGAAAGAATT
>CALKKA010000141.1 GCA_937995495.1 uncultured Phycisphaerae bacterium | reverse complement strand
CAGGAAGATGCATCTTACAATCACAAAAGCCGGCGTTATTGGAGCAGGAACCATGGGAGCCGGTATCGCCGCTCATCTGGCAAACTGCGGTATCAAGGTATTACTTCTGGATATCGTTCCATCTGAGCTGACTGAAGAGGACAAGGCCAAAGGTCTCGATTTTAAAAGTCTCCAGGTTCGCAATCGCATAACAACAAATGCCGTCGCGGCCATGCTCGAAGCCAGGGCAACGCCGCTTTATGATACCGCAAACGCCAAACTCATCACACCCGGCAACATTGAAGATGATTTTGATAAACTCGCAGACGTCGATTGGATCATCGAAGCGGCGCCGGAGAGCCTCAAACTCAAACGGTCGACGTTCAAACAGATAGAGGCAATACATCGCAAAGGCCAGGTGATCAGCAGCAACACTTCGGGTATTTCACTGGAGGAGATAACTAAAGGCTGTAAATCAGAGTTTTTGTCAGATGTGATGATCTGCCACTTCTTTAATCCGCCGCGATATATGCATCTGATGGAATTGATTCCATGCAAAGAAACCGACGAAGAGCTGTTTGGGGCGATGACTGATTTTTCGGAGCGAGTGCTCGGTAAGGGTGTGGTTATCGCTAAGGATACGTCTAATTTTATCGCGAATCGGATCGGATTTTTCGATGCCAACGAAGGGCTTGCGTTGGGGCAGGAACTGAAACTGACGGTCGAGCAGGTCGATGCGATAATAGGCCCGTTAACCGGAAGACCTAAAAGCGGTCTGTTTCGTTTGTTGGATATTATCGGGATCGACATTTCGGTTAATATCAACAGCAACCTTTATCAGGCACTTGCTCAGGATAAAAAGCGGGACATTTTTAAAGAAAATCCACTGCTGACAAAGATGCTTGAAAAGGGTTTGCTGGGCAATAAAACCGGATGCGGTTTTTATAAAAAGTCAAAGGACGCTGCCGGCAAGCGTGTGATAGAAGTGCTGGATCTGGAGACGTTGAAGTACAATCCCGCGGCGAAAGTGGACTTGCCGATATTATTAGAGGCCAAAAAAGCAGGTGATGTTGGAGCCAGGATACGGGCGCTTTTCCAGTCAGACGATGTTGTGGGCCGATTTGCATGGGGGCTTTGGTCGAAGATGCTTTGCTATGTTGCGGACAGGGTCCCCGAGATATCCGACAGCATAATCGGCATCGATAACGCCATGAAATGGGGATATAACTGGCAAAAAGGCCCGTTTGAATTGTGGGATGCGATTGGTGTTGAGTATGTGGCCAATCGTTTTAAACAAGAAGGTCGGGAAGTTCCGGCGTTGGTTCAGTTGCTCTTGGAAACGGGCAAGACGAGCTTTTATGGATTTTCGAATGACGGCCCTGTATACTTTGATGCCTCGAGTCAGTCGTTACAGCCGGCACCCAAACGGGCGAGAGTGATCAATCTCGAACATCTTAAAAAGGCCAACAAGGTCATCAAACAAGGAAAAACGGCGTCGATCATCGATCTTGGCGATGGCATCCTATGTCTGGAGTTCTGCTCAAAGGCCAATGCGATAAACAGCGAAGTAATCGAATTCATCGATGCAGCCGTCGACAAAGTACAGAGCGATCATCGAGGGTTGGTTGTCGGCAACCAGGGCAGTAATTTTTGTCTGGGTGCGGACTTGAAAGAGATGTCATCGCTCTCAAAAGATGGAATTGAAAGTTTCATTGCCAATTTCCAGGACGCGCTGATGAAACTAAAATATTGCCATATTCCAGTAGTTGGTGCGGTGCATGGAATGTGCTTGGGCGGGGGGACCGAAGTTGCGATGAGTTGCGATCGGCGGCTGTTCGCACCCGAGACATACATCGGTTTAGTCGAGGTGGGCGTTGGCTTGCTCCCTGCAGCAGGCGGATGTAAGCGATGGACGGTGTGTTGCAGTGATTGGATAGAAGGTGTTTCAGGAGCGAATGCATTTTATAAAGTCAACACAGGGATGGAGACGATTTGCCAGTGCAAGAAGTCTGCCAACGCCGTCGATGCACGCAAACTTGGCTATCTGACCGAGTGTGATGAGATCGTGGCCAACGCGGATTCGCTAATATATGGCGCTAAGCAGCGTGCGATACAGTTGTCAGAGCAGGGGTATCGTCCGCCGTTAAAACGAGATGATATAGCGGTGCTGGGCAGGGATGGGATTGCCGAGTTTAAGGTTCGGATGAATATGTTCAGACAGGGCAACTTCATTTCTGAATACGACGAATACTTAATGAACAAAGTAGCATATGTTGTTTGTGGAGGCGATGTACCGGCGGGCAGCAAAGTAAGCGAGCAATATCTGCTTGATCTGGAACGCGAAGTGTTTGTGGAATTGATCGGGCAGGCAAAGACGCGTGAGCGCATTGCACATACATTGAAGACAGGTAAACCACTTCGTAATTAAAGATGCTGTAATAAAGTGAGGGATAACATGCGTCAGGCAGTGATAGTATCCGGAGCAAGAACGGCCGTAGGAAGAAGCGGCAGGGGATCATTGCGGTTTGTAAAGCCGACCGACCTGGCAGCGGCAGCCGTTGCCGAGGTTGTCAAGCGTACAGACGGGCTGGATCCCGCTGAAATAGAAGACCTGATCATCGGATGCTCATGTCCGGAGCAGGATCAGGGAAACAATATGGGCAGAGTGATCGCAATCCGCGCAGGATTGCCGATCAGGGTGCCGGCATGTACAGTTAACCGGTTTTGTTCTTCGGGTTTGCAGACAATAGCAATGGCGTCAGAACGGATTATCGCAAACGGTGCGGATGTGATCATGGCGGGCGGCGTAGAATCCATGAGCAATGTTCCGCTAAACGACGCAACGCGAATTGCACCAAACCCCAATCTTGCCCAGAGCTATCCGGATGTCTATCTGAACATGGGGCTCACCGCTGAGAATGTCGCTCAGAGATATAATATTTCGCGCAAAGATGCCGACGCGTTTTCCTGTCAGAGTCATTCCAAGGCCTTGGCGGCGATCGAAAAGGGGTACTTTAAAGACGAGATTGTTGGAATCAGGCTAAGCGGAAAGGTGCCGGACGGAAAGGGCGGTTTTATCGAGCAGGATAGCGTGTTTGAAGTGGATGAATGTCCTCGCAAAGGAAGTTCGGTCCAACGGTTGGCCGAGTTGCGAAGCGTATTTAAAGCCGGCGGGGTAGTTACCGCTGGCAACAGCTCTCAGACATCAGATGGAGCGGCGGCGGTGCTGGTGATGGAAAGGAAAAAGGCAGAGACAATGGGGTACAAACCCATCGCGATCTTTAAAGGGTTTGCTGTGGACGGCGTTGGCCCGGAGGTGATGGGGATCGGACCGGTTGTTGCGATACCGAAATTGCTGGAGCGGACGGGAAAGAGCCTAGCCGATATCGATTTGATAGAGTTGAATGAAGCGTTTGCGACCCAGTCGCTTGCAGTGATTCGTGAACTGAATTTGCCGGAAGATAAAGTAAACGTCAACGGCGGAGCGATCGCACTGGGGCATCCGTTAGGGATGACGGGAACCAAGCTTACCCTGTCGCTGATTCACGAGCTCAAGCGCAGAGGCGGCGGACTGGGACTTGTTACCATGTGCATTGGCGGCGGTATGGGAGCAGCGGGGCTGTTTGAAGTACCGGCTTAGACGCTCTCATAGGTGTACCTTTCGTTGAAGTAACCAAAATCCAGTGAGAGAGAAATACCATCTCACCGTAATGTTGGCGACTCAACTACACCTATGAGTTGAATCTGCTTAATAGGAAAATACTTTTAGCGGTTCGATTTTCGTATGTATCCAGACGGGATTGTCTGAGCCATGGATCAGAACTTTAAAAGGTACAACTCAGTTGCAATGGCTTTTAACCCTGTAAAACGGGCATAAAAAAACCTTGTAAATCGTTCACTTAAAAGGTGTTAGAAAAAAGGCGGCGGTGGGATTCGAACCCACGAATCATGGTTTTGCAAACCAGTGCCTTAGTCCACTTGGCCACGCCGCCGTTGAAATTAAGGAACGGAGACCATACCTTTTTCGTTGAGAGATTTCAAGGGAAATACGCGAAAATTCCTGGGTTTAAAGTAGATTTATGCTGTCCGGATACCATTGAGGAATAATTTGCCTCACAGGCAAACTGGGGTGGCCATTCCAATCGATATCAAATGTGCCTTTGTTTTTTGCTTTAGATTAATAGAGGTTGCATGAAGTTCACTTTGAGATATAATTCGGGGTCAATGTAAACGATAATTTTTCAAGGAGGTCAGCAAATGAGTGCACAAAACACAAATTGGGATGGTGTTCCGGTCAATATGAGACGGATTACAAAGTTTACCGGAGCGGGTGTTGTATTGTTTATTATTTTGATTGTTGTTTTGATCCTTGCTCTCAGTTCGACGGTTAACATTGCCGGTGACGAAGTGGGGATCGTGCAGAAGAAATTGCTGGGGCGAAAATTGCCGTCCGGACGGATTATTGCCGTCAATGGCGAAAACGGGATTCAGGCGGATATGCTGATGCCCGGCTGGCATTTCTGGAAGTTCCCATGGATGTATAAAATCGACAAAAAGAAAGATATTCAGATCAAAGACGGAATGGTTGCATTGGTGACGGCCAAAGACGGCAAATCCTTGCCTTCGGACACAGTTTATGCGCCGGAATGGGAAGATCCGGACAAAATGGTGGACGCTAAATATTTTCTAACCGAAGGCAACGGCTATAAGGGTCCGCAACTAACGGTCTTAAAACCCGGCAACTATAAGTTAAATACTTCTCTGTTTGATGTCAAGATGGTTCCGGTGCTGAATGTTAAGGTCGGTCAGGTTGCGGTTGTCAAAAGTAATGTTGGTTCCCGTGCGGAAACAGATGATCGTTTGGTGCCGGTCGGCAGCCGGGGTGTCTGGAACAAGGCACAAGGGGAGGGGAAGTATTTTTACAATACCGAAGCATATGAAGTTACGCTCATTGACATTCGTCAGAACAAGGTCAGTTACACCGCTGAGATGGAACAGGGCGAACGGGCGATAGGACAGCCGAATAAGCCGATTGATGTAAGAAGTCAGGACGGCTTCACTTTTCCAGTGGATGTGCGAATTACCTATCAAGTAGAGCCGGAAAATGCCCCGCGAGCCGTGGCTATGATCGGAGGGGATGAACTGATTCTGGACAAAGTGGTAACACCACGTGTGCGGGCTGTTTTTAGAAATAATGCCGAAAAAGTTAAAGCACTGGATTATGTTAAAAGCCGTACCGTCCAGCAGGACCAAAGCCTTGAGATGCTGCGTGCGGATCTGGCCAAATATGGCATCAAGGTTCTGGATGTCAGTATCGGTGCCGTGGGCGATGAAGCGAGCCTGGGGACATTATTGAAAACTCTGACGGATCGTGAAATCGCTTTACAAGAGCAATTGACATTTGAAGAACAGCAGCGTGCGGCGGAGAAAGAAAAGGCTCTCATGCGTACCGTCCAGGAAGCGGAAGAAGAAAAGCGTCTGGCTACTGCGGCTTATGGTGTTAAGGTAGCTGATGAAGACAAGAAAAAGATCATTATTAATGCTGAGGCTGAGGCTGAACAGGTCAAACTTGTCGCCGAAGCAAAGGCAAAGGCATATGAAATGATTTCTGAGGTGGTTGGGCCGCAGAATGCCGCGTTGTTGGAAATTATGAAACTTGTGGCTACGGACAATATCCAGATCACGCCGGATGTGATGGTTTCCGGTGGGGGCAGTACGGCCGAGGCCCTGATGGGAACGATGCTTAAGGGTATGCTGGATAAACAAGGAAAAGTAAAGAAATAGTATCAGGAGTTCAAAGTGAGTAAAGCTAAGATCACCGTTGTCGGTGCCGGAAATGTTGGTGCAAGTACGGCCCATATCGCCGCGTCTAAAGGTTTGGCTGATGTCGTGCTGTTGGATATTGTCAAGGGCTTACCCGAAGGTAAGGCACTGGATATGGCGCAAGCTAAGGGTGTTTATGCTGCTTGCGGTAATGTGGTCGGTACGACGGATTGGGATCAAACCGCTAACAGTGACATCGTGATCATCACGAGTGGGTTGCCGAGAAAACCGGGAATGAGTCGAGATGACCTGCTGGCTAAGAATGCCGGCATCGTCAAATCCGTGACTGAGCAGATTGTACGCACTTCACCGAACAGTTTTATCATTGTCGTCTGTAATCCACTGGATGTGATGACTTATGTCGCTTCTAAGATCAGCGGATTTGATAAAAACCGTGTGGTGGGGATGGCCGGGGCGCTGGACTCCGCTCGCTTTGCCTGCTTTATTGCAGAGGACTTGGGCGTGGACATCGGTGATATTCAGGGCGTTTTAATGGGCGGCCATGGCGACAGCATGGTGCCGTTGCCCCGGTTTACATCGGTGGCGGGCATTCCACTTCCGGAATTGATGCCGCAGGACAGGATCGATGTCCATGTCGAACGGGCACGCAAGGGCGGTATCGAGATTGTCAACCTGATGGGCACCAGCGCCTATTACGCTCCGGCAGCCGGTGCAATCAAAATGGCCGAATCTATTCTGAATGACACCAAAACCGTCATGAGCTGCTGTGCATGGTGCCAGGATGAGTACAACATCGATGGGGCATTCGTTGGCGTACCGGTAATGCTGGGCTCCGATGGTGTTGAAAAAATTATTACACTTGATCTGAATGAATTTGAAAAATCACAGCTTGATACATCAGTCAAGCATGTCAAGGAGTTGGTTTCACTTGTTGAAACAATGATATAACCATTACGATGGTTGCTGGATCGGAAAAGGCGGACGCTGAGGTTCGCCTTTTTCAATGCGTTGATTGAACAGACGGATCTGCAGGTCAATGGCGCCCAACGCCCAGTCAATATAATGCAGCTTATGATAGGGCTTATTATGCGCCTCGTGCATCAGCCCGTCATAAATCATATTCAGAAATCTTGCCTTGGTGCTTCGGGCAATGGGTGTTAGATTCGCAGCCCAATGTTTTAGCTCCGCATACTCATTCTTTAAGCGGCGGCTCGATGCCAACTGCTTTGCCGTTAAGTAGTCACTGGGATTCATTGCGATCTGAATGCCCTTGAGAGCCATGATCAACGGTTCATAATTGGCTCGTTTTTCAAGTCGGATGAATTTATACTGATTGATCCAGACGGGGTTTTTAGTCCCTCTGCTTTCATATGGGTCGCTGGATAAACGGGGCCGGCGTTTACTGATCCGAGAGAATATCAGTTCTTCTCCGTATTGGTTCCGTTGAATTTCTTGATTAAACAGCCGTGAGATCCATAATTTTCCTGAGCGTGTGCTTTCAATGCCTCCGCCCAGAACAAATAAACATTTGACGAAACTCAGTGGCAGGGCATTGTGCTTTCCAACTTGTTTCCGACGGATCTGAAAAGATAGATGCAGGCTATGAGGGTTCACTGGAAAGAAAGCAGTTATCTCATGGATCATCTGGTTCAGTACCCAAGGGTCTGCGGTTGTCGGTTTTGAAATTTCGCCAAGAGTATTAAGCCGCCCCGGTGCCAGTTCGAGGAATCCCCTGCGGCCTCTTGTATGGATGCCTGAATGGTCATCAATATAGCCACCCAGTTTCCAGCCCAGAATGTCCAGCGCAAAATCTTTATAATAGCGAAATCCATCAAAAAGCGAATCTTGGTTGGCGATGGATTTATGGATGGCCCGGTAACCTACATTGCTCAGTTCCACCTCGGTACCCATTGGGGTCAGGCCTGGTTGAAGATTATTGCGGATCAATTGCAGATCAGATTTAAGCATTCTCGGATCAAATGTATTCTCTGCAGCTGAGATAGCGTATTTGACATAATCGATTAAATCAAATGAAGTGCCCGGAGGCATGCTTTCCAGCCCTCGCTTCAAAATCAGGTCTACCGAGCGATGATTTGAATTGATCATTCGAAGAGCGACTAACATGCTCAAATTTCGAGTGTAATACCGTTGGTTCGATGATAAACGATCCAGCTCGAAACGAAATCGATGAAAGATCATGCCCTCAAGATGGTTCAGCAGGGCCTGTTTGATCAGAAGGCCCAGATAGTTTTCCAAATAGGGCTCCGCCTCTTGGTTTTCCTGCAGATGTTTAATGGAGGGGCAGGGACGATCTAGTTCATGCTCAAGAAAATAATCACTGACGGCATCTTGTCCAAGATGGCTGATGACCAGATCCCGCTCTGTGGTCCCAAGCAGTTCCCGTCGGGCATGGCGTTCGATGTCCGCATCGATCGATTTTTCACCGGGACGTGTGCGGTGATGGAAGAATCTTTCGATCCGCTTTCGCAGCCAGAGTTCATGGATCAGATTCACATGAAAACGGTCCCCGAATCGTTGTCGCATGGACTTAGGGCTGGCCAAATAGGCGATGGCTTCAATGGGCCCTTCAGCTGTATTAACCTTAACGATTTCACGCTCATAAAACTTGCCCTCATACTTATCGATCATTTGCATCGTTGAAGGTTCAATGTCATAGATGATAAAGCCCTGTAATTTAGTGCTCTTATCAGGAACTGCATAGTAATAGACATTGTCGGGGCTGACACGCCGAAAGCCCGGCAGCATGGCAAGTTCGGCGCGAAGCATATAGCGGGGTCTTGTTTCGGAGGGCTTAAAAGAAAAACGATGTCCGCACACAGATTCAAAAATAGAGGGTTCACGCAGAGACCCATATACAAACAGATTAACCAACTTTTCGCAACTCTGTGATTCCATTGAGACTAATTATAGCACACCGAAGTCGCCAGGGTCAATGAACGATTCGGTTGACATGGGCATGAATTGAAGTCAGGATCTCATAGCAGATGGTGTCACCTAAGTCTGCCAATGCGTATGCCGAACAGGGTGAGTCATGGTCGTTATCCACTACGGTGACCCTTCGGCCTAATTGCATATCGGGAATTTCCGTCACATCCAGGATCACCTGGTCCATACAGACGCGACCGATGACAGGTGCGGCATGGTTTCCTATCTTCATCGTGGCGGTATTCGAAAAACAGCGGCGATATCCATCCGCATAACCCAGTGGAACGATCGCCGCCAAGGTGTCCCGTTGGGTTGTGAATGATTGCCCATAGCTGACCGTTTGGCCTGCAGGAATCGTCTTGATCTGGGTGATGGGGGCGGTCAGTTTCATCACGGGTGCCAGTTGAACAGGCGGGGCTTTCATTCGTCGGGAGTAGTAGCCATACATCGAGATCCCGCAGCGTACCATATCATAATGGGCCTGAGGCATTTTGATGGTAGCGGCGCTATTCGCCGCATGAATAAGAACACCTTGATCTCTAAATTGATACTGCTTGAGAAAAGTTTCAAAACGTTCATGCTGTTCGTGGGCATAGGAAAGATCCTCTTCGTCAGCCGTTGCAAAATGTGTATAGATGCCCGCCAGTTCAAGATTCTCGCAATTGTCGATCTGCTCCAGGAGTTGCCGTGCCGGCTCCGGTTCGATGCCGCTTCGTCCCATCCCGGTTTCGATATTCAGGTGCACTTTGAGCACAGAAGAGGTGTTTTTTAGTGCTTCTCGAACGTATTTCAATGAATCTGCCGATACCAGCACACAATGAAATCCCTTTTGAGCGCAGACTTGGATCTCTTCAACCGATTGTGAAGGATTCACCGGTTCCAGGACAAAGATGGATTGTTGCTGCGTGAGGGTGGCAATGTGCAGTGCTTCATAAAAAGTTGCGACTGCAAACATATCAACACCGTCCTGCTTGAGAATGTTGACGATCTCGCTGATACCATGACCGTAAGCATTCGCTTTTACGACGGCGCAGAATTGAGTTGTTTCGGGGCAAAGTCCTCTGAGTTTGCGAACATTGCCCAGAATGTCCTGTGAAAAAATATGCGCCTCTAGATCGGGACGGACAAATTGTTGTGTTCGGTATGCTTTCATTTGTTCCCTGTTTGCCGTATTTGCTTCCGAAGCTTAAAAAGTTCTTTGAATGCCCGTAGGATGACCTTTATGTCAGCGCCGGATGACTGCCCGGCCCTGCGGGGAAAATGATGGACGCCAATCTGTGTAACCGTATATCCTTTCCGTGTTGCCCGGGCCAGGATTTCAGTATCGATCAAAGCGCCCGTGCTGTGCATCTCGATGTTATCGAATATCTCACGTCTATAAAGCTTGAATGCACAGTCGATGTCTTTAAGTTTTAAATCAAACAGAAAGCCAACCAGCTTGGTCCAGCAAAAGGCATTTATCTTTCGCAGCAGTCCTTCCTGGCGATTAAGGCGATATCCGCTGACAATATCACAATGAGCGATCAATGGCAGCACAGTGCTTATTTCGGCGATATCAAACTGCCCGTCGCCATCGGTGTAAAAGACATACTCTTTCGCCGCAGCGCGAAAACCGCTTTGAAGGGCCGCACCGTATCCTTTGTTGACCGGATGATGGACTACATGGACGGTGGGGTATTTCTCTGCAAGCTGATCTGCCAGTTCAGCCGTTCCGTCAGAACTGCCGTCATCGACCAAGATCACTTCATAGTCATCACATAGTTCACCAGCAACAGAGATTGCTTTTTTCGTTAATGCACAAATGGAATCCTTTTCATTATAACAAGGAAAGAACACGCTGAGCGATGTGACCGGTTGTGAACAGGGTTGCTGTATGGAGTTATTCATGATCTACCATATGTGAGCCAGGTTTAATGAGTGGGATTCGCTTCTAAGAGTTGCGGCAAGATTGGCAAATTCATTCTTTTGTTCCGGAAGCAATTGTGAAAGAAAACGAGCCGATATTTCCGCACTGTTCAATCGAAGCGAATAACCGTCCTGTTTTTGATAGTCGTCTTTATGCTGGACGAAATTATCGACGTAGGACTGCAAGTCTGCGGTGATCATCGTTCTTAGCCCCGGAATTCTTTTAGCGATCTCGATCATAGGAAGCACCGAAGATGGATCCGGGCGATTCTCAAATGCC
>CALKKA010000140.1 GCA_937995495.1 uncultured Phycisphaerae bacterium | reverse complement strand
GGAAAGTTAAAGCTTCTCAACAAACGATCCAGCACGGATGCTTGGTCTTCAGGAATTTGCTCATCTGAAGTTAAGCCGATCCGCCCCTTACGATTGACATGACGCTGCATTTTGCGTCCGCCGAAGATCAAATAAAGCGGTACACCTGCATACGGTAATAAGAGAATGACCAGCAGCCATGCGATGGTTCCGGAAGGGGGCCGTTTTTGCAGCAGGATATGCGCGATCAGCACAAACCCCAGCAAAAAGCTGACGATGAAAAACACATAGGTCAGGATGGACCAAAGAATCGCATCCATAAAAAACTATTCGGTTTCTTTAGATGGCTTGTGTATTTTCCGGTCAAGAGGATTTAAAACCACCAAAATCAGCAGCGAAAGCAATGTTACCGCAACAGCGATATCATAAAGCTGCATCCCACAGGCGATTCCAATACTTGTGACCACCCAGATCGTTGCGGCGGTAGTAACGCCATAAACATTGGTACGGTCTCGAAGAACAACGGCACCGCCAATAAAGCCGACACCCGTAACGATCCCTGCTGTCATGCGGGAAATAGCATCCGGACTGGCCAGCATCCGATTAGCGATCATCATAAAGGTAGCCGCACCCATACAGATCAGGATGTTGGTTCGCAAGCCAGCTGGCTTTCCGTGGATTTCACGTTCGATCCCAATGATTGCCCCTAACCCCATCGCAAAAGCCAGTGGGATAAAAGAACGGAAATCAATATAGTCTGATATACATTCCATAGTACCCTTATCGTCATTTCTAGAATAAAACTGCACTCTACAAGAAAAGTCCGAATTCCCATAAAGTTCTGAAATTAATAGATTTATAATATAAAAATGGAAGTATGATTAACTTTTTCCAAGTTTTTTCTTGTAAGAATTTGACGGCTTCATTATATTATCACTAATCCGACTGTATTAATGAGGTATAAATGAAGTATCCATATTTTCAAATTTCAAAGAAAAGCGGCTATGCCATTCGCGGCCTGCTTGAGTTGGCGCTTCGCGGAGACTCAGAACCTGTGAATGTTCGTACGCTTGCCCAATCGCAGGGGATTCCAACCCGTTTTCTTGAGATCATCTTAAACGAACTTAAGCAGGGCGGATTTGTACGGTCCATGCGTGGCAAAGCCGGCGGATATCTTCTTGCCAGAGGTACGGAAGAAATCACCATCGGTCAGGTTATCTGTTTTCTGGATCGCCATGCCGAATCGGTCAAGGCTACCGTAGATTCGATTCCACACCATGGCGATTTCGTGCTGCCGTCAATCTTGGACAGGATCAATCAAGCCGTTAGTGATGTCTGTGATGAAACAAGTCTGAAAGATATGGTTGCTGAACACATGAAAAACCAGGAAGCGTTTACATCGAACTATATCATTTAATTTTTTAAGATTGAATCCTGCTCAAGTGGTAGGGACAGAGGAATAAAATGGAATCACATTCACGAAGCATATTAAAAGCGGCAAGTTGGCGAGTCATAGCGACTGTTGTAACATTTTTCACCGCCTGGCTGTTGACGGGAACGGTTGATATTGCGATGAAGATTGGATTGTTGGATACAGTGATCAAGATGGGGGCATACTACACTCACGAACGAGGCTGGAACAATCTGAATTTTGGGAAGGTCCAGGAAGCCGAGTATCAAATTTAATAATACGGTGAAGATAACCATGAGCGAACCGACAAAACTATTCGGCACCTATCCTCAAAATCAGGAAGGGTTGTTTATGCAGAGAATACCGGTTTTTGCGGGGGTGATCACTCCCGAGCAATTGCATGAAGTGGCACAGTTGGCAATTGATTTCACCAATTCATCACCTTTACATGTGACCACACGACAGGACATTGAACTGCACAATGTACCCGAGTCCAAGCGGCAAGCTGTATTGGACCGGCTTGAGGCGATTGCTTTTTCAACCTATGGTGCTGGCGGGGATAATATTCGAAATATGACTGTCTGTCCCTGCTGTGAGTTTAACTCGGCGGCATACGATGTATGGCCCTTGGCTCAGCATCTTAAAAAGGCATTGCAAGAAAATCCAATCCGTGAAAATATGCCGCGAAAGTTTAAGATCAGTTTCGCTGGCTGCAGCCATCCGCAGACTCGTCCCTTTGTGAACGATCTTTCGTTCCTCGCAACTTCCGCTGCTGCCGTTTGTGTGATCGGAGCCGGGTCACTCGGTGCTAGACCGGAAACCGGTATCGTCCTCTACGAACAGTTAGCAGTGAATGATGTGATTGCTTTGACGTTCGCCGCCATCAGGTTGTTTAAGGATCATGGCGATCGCGAAAACAGGCGAAAGGCACGCCTGCGGCATATTCGTCAGCGATTGGGCAATGTTGAATTCCTTGATCTGCTGCATGACTACTTCCTGAAAGAAAAAGAAAACAGAGTTTCGTCCCAGATTGAATTAACAAACGGGCAGGAAGACTGGAGTCAGGTTGCCACGATTCAAACAGTGGCCGGAGACCTGGATCCACAGCATGCCCTGATTTTAGCACAGGCTGCGATTGAAGCGAATGCTCATATTCGAATAAACTTTCATCACGGTCTGGATATTTATGCGCAAAGTGCTTTCGACCTTCCGGAAGAATTAATGCCGTTTACGAATCTGCCTCGGATTGTTGCTTGTCCGGGCGATTCAACCTGTACCAACGGCCTGACGAATTGTCCCGGCCTTGCTGCAGAATTGAGTAAGGCCCTGAAGGACAACATCAATTTCAAAGGCAAGACCATCGCTATTTCAGGATGCCCTAATAATTGTGCTCACAGCGCGATCGCAAACATTGGGTTGGTGGGGCGGTTGAAAACAATCGATGGGATCAAGCAAGAAGTGTATCAGGTTCTGCTCAATGGCGACAATGGGGTTTCCGAAAGGTTGGCGGATCCGGCTGAAATTGTTCCCGCAAAAGACGTGGTCAAATACCTTTTGGAATTAGATCCTTAAGGCAACCGCTTACAGTCCGGCGAGCCAGTTATTGGCCAACACCTGAAAGTCCGCCAGATTGATGACGCCGTCATCGATCAGGTCGGCACCCTCACAATCGCCGCAAGAAGCCAGCCAATAAGATATCAGTCTTGTCAAATCATCGGCATCCACATCACAGTCCGGCTCAAGGTCGCCAGGGATTGTTGGCGACGGCGTTGCATATCCGGTCAGCATAACATCATCAATATTCCAGCCGGAGTAGTTATGGTTGTTATTGGTGGGCCCCATTCCCCATCGGATATAGACTGTTGCTTGATGGTCAGCGACCGAAGAGAGATCAAATGTTTGAAGCGTCCAGCTGCTATCCGTGACCCTGTTATCATTTTGCCAAATCCGGGTCCAACTCGACCTATCGGCTGATATTTCGATCACAGCCTGATCTTTACCAAAGCTGTCGACATTCAGCCAGCGATAGAAAGACAACTCCACATCGGTTATTTCATGACAGTCGATCGCTTCCGTTACGGCCCACTGGGTGGGCGATAGTGAACGCGAATAATCACCATTAAGATTATAGCCGATCACATTACCGCCGGAGTAACCGGATGCCGGATCCGGATTCCCTCTGGATCCGCCTGACCCGTTAGGTGCTCCCCAGGCC
>CALKKA010000139.1 GCA_937995495.1 uncultured Phycisphaerae bacterium | reverse complement strand
GTCATAATTTTGTTCGGCCAGCGGCTTTTGAAGCTCTTGATCGATCTTCGTCGCCAGGGCATAGCATGCTTTCAGGTTTTCAGAATCCTCCGCTTCCGGCTTCGATGGCTCTGCTTTTTCTGCACCCTGCGCGGCATCCGGTTCATCGGCGGGTTTGGCCTGAGTTTCTGTCGGAGCTTTCTCTTCAGTCAGATTGCCAAAAACCGGCGCTTCTGTTTCTGTCGAAGCGGGTAGGTCCACCGGCTTTTCAGCCGCAGTTCTCGGCGGGATAGCCACGGGCTTGGGGGATGCCGCGGGGCCAACATATTCCAAGAGTGCACAGTTGATCGTCAGTTTAGCTCCGGCGGGTGGCTTGATCTTATAATAGTCGCCATCAGCCGGTTGATCTGCAAGCAACTCGATAATCTCACCCGTGTTCAGTTTGGTCTGCATACTGGAAGAACGCATGGGCTCAATGTTGTCGGAACCGGCCCAGACACGAACATTGTCACCGGTCAAAACGCCCACGGTTGGCTGGTCGTCCTCCACATCGACATAGTTCTTGTGGATCCAGGAATAGCTGCCTTCAGGCGGGATTATTTCTGCCCATCCAAACGCCTCACCAACAACAGTAACCTGATCATCCAGGTTGACCTTGCCGCAGGCGTAGTAAGCCGTTCCCTTTCCGGAACGAACATTAACATCATTGCCCGTAACTTTAGCCATAAATGGATATTGGACCTCGGCGGGCAAGCCGGCGATTTTCGGTGTTTCGGAATTATCAACAGCAACCGCAGGGAAAGAGAGAAACAGTGAAAACAAAACAGCTACAGATATCATCCTTGTAAGAGCCATGGTACTACCTCCCATTTGATTTGGCGTTTTCATATCATCCAATGATTTTCAGGTTCTCTAATGGTCGTAAAAGTACCACTCTGAAAGTCGAATGTCAATCTATTTCCATGCCAATATATTGTGGTTTTAGTCACCTATAACTGCTCTTGACCCACAAGTTGCAGATTGATGAACAATAATCTTTGCCCTGAAGGACCGTGACTGTCACCCATTTAGAGAACCCTTAATCGTATGCTTGTCAAAATCAGTGTTACTAAAGAGGCTTCCTGCCATATTGACATAACCTCAAGTTTGACAGTAAAACCCCAAGTTTTTTTAAAGAAAGAGGTTACAGCTATGTATCGATTACTGGCACAGTGATTGCATTATTAGTTGATGCAGGTAACTTTCAGAGATAGCAAGCGATATGAAACACAATAGATAGGAGTTAAATGATGGCTAAAATTATTGGAATTGACCTTGGAACGACGAATTCGGTCGTCGCAGTCATGGAAGGGTCGGCCCCGAAGGTGCTGATCAATGCGTCGGGCGCGCGGTTGACGGCTTCGGTGGTAGGCTTTACCGACAAAGGCGAACGCCTGGTCGGCCAAACCGCCAAGCACCAGCAGGTGACCAACCCGGAAAACACCGTCTATTCGGTCAAGCGGTTTATGGGCCGTCGGCACAAAGAAGTCAGCAGCGAAGAAAAGACCGTTCCCTACGGCATCACGGGCGGCGCGGACGAACTGGTCAAGATCAGTGTACACGACAAGGAATACACCCCGCCGGAAGTATCGGCGATGATCCTTCAGGATTTGAAAAAGACCGCGGAAGACTACCTTGGCGAAACCATCGAGCAGGCCGTGATCACCGTTCCGGCATACTTCAACGATGCACAACGGCAGGCCACCAAAGACGCTGGCAAGATTGCTGGCTTAAAAGTTGAACGTATCATCAACGAACCGACCGCCGCAGCGCTGGCCTATGGATTGGAAAAGAAGAAAAATGAAAAAGTCGCCGTCTTTGACTTTGGCGGGGGCACATTTGATATTTCAATTCTCGATATCGGTGACAATGTCTTTGAAGTACTTAGCACCAATGGCGACACCCACCTGGGCGGAGATGACCTGGATGAACTACTGATTAACTATCTGGCCGATGAGTTCAAGAAAACCGAAGGCATCGATCTGCGAACCGACCCGATGGCACACCAACGGCTGAAAGAAGCCGCTGAAAAGGCCAAGTGTGAGTTGAGCACGCAAGTCGAAAGTACGGTGAATCTGCCGTTTATTACCGCCGACGCTTCCGGGCCGAAACATATGAACCTGACCATTACCCGCAGCAAGTTCGAAGCATTGGTCGAACCCACGCTGGAACGGCTGCGACAACCGTGTCTGAAAGCAATTACTGATGCCAAACTGGACAGAAGCGAAATCGCCGAGATCCTGATGGTGGGTGGGTCAACCCGTATCCCGAAAGTTCAGGAAATCGCACAAGAAGTCTTTGGCAAGGCGCCGAACAAGAGCATTAACCCGGACGAGGTGGTCGCGATGGGTGCGGCGATCCAAGGTGCTGTTCTGGCGGGGGACGCCGGCGTTAAAGATATCCTGCTGCTGGATGTAACCCCCCTGTCGCTGGGCGTCGAAACCCTCGGCGGCGTCATGACCAAGCTGATCGAACGCAATACGACGATCCCCGCCAGCAAAAAGGAAGTGTTCTCGACGGCGGCAGACAGCCAGACCGGCGTGGATATCCATGTCCTGCAGGGCGAGCGGGAGTTCGCACGCGACAACCGCACGCTGGGGCGGTTCCAGTTGGCGGATATTCCACCGGCCCCGCGCGGCGTTCCGCAGATCGAGGTGACCTTCGATATTGACGCCAACGGGATTTTGAATGTGTCCGCTAAGGACATGGGAACCGGCAAGGAACAGTCGATCAAGATTCAGGCCAGTTCCGGTCTCAGCGACGATGAAGTCGAAAAAATGGCACAAGATGCCGAAGCTCACGCTGAAGAGGACAAGAAACGCCGCGAAGTCGTCGACCTTAAGAATCAGGCCGATCAACTGGTTTACTCGACTGAGAAAACGCTGAAGGAACACGGCGAGAAGGTTTCAGGCGAAATCCGGGGAAACATCGAATCGGCCCTGAACAATCTCAAAGAAGCCGCCAAGGGCGACGACGGCGAAGCTATTAAACGCAATATCGAGCAGCTTGGGGAGGCATCACAGGAACTGGGGAAGATCCTGTATGAAGAGGCCGCCAAGCAGCAGGCGGCAGCAGGCGGCGAAACGCAACCGGGAGCAGACACCGGACAGGGTGCGCCGCCTGAAGAAGGTGAAGTCCGAAGAAAAGGTGACGACGATGTCATCGACGCGGAGTTTGAATCGAAAGACTAACAAACCTGCCGACACCACATAACATCCAAGAACCCTGACTTGTCAGGGTTCTTTTTTTTACCCAACGAGTTCTGGACTCATTTTATCTCGACAAAATAAATCTTATACTTTTTTCTATTTCGTCCGAAAATAAGGGTCTTTACCTTGACATTCGATGCAGATTTGTATGAAATAATATCTGTAAGCTTTTCCATAGGAGTACCGAATGACGATAGGGATATCACAATTCGATCCGGCGCAAGCCGACAAGCACACGCTCCTCTATGTGTTCTCACCCTCCTCACATGAACGGCTCTACCGGATTCAGATGGACACCCTCACAGACCGAAAAATTGCCCTGGAAGATCACGATGTTGTGGTTGCAGAGGTCTTTGAAGATGAGCGTGGACATATCGGTCCCGATGAGATCCGCATCGAAAGCAGCACCGGACTTCGACGGGAGTATCATATCTCGCCGGGGCAATTTAAGGTGGTGCTGGTCGGAAAGGATTCGGCTGTCAAGTTGTGTGCGGAGTCGTGCATTTCCTGTGAAGAGGTTATTATGCGCGTCGAGAACGAACACACCTATGAATCTGAAGCGATCGCTTAGCACCGAGAGCAAGGAAGCAACCTGACCTGGGATTGTGCTAGATTGATGCGGTGGACGCAGAGTTCGCGGCGGTTCTTTGTTTTACGTCGACTCTGAGTGTTTTTTATTGGTCGCAGTTCGGGCGTTTAATGCCCCAGGGCTGTTTGAGTCCCCCGCGGCCATTTTTGCAATGGAAGTCGGTAATGATCTTAACCGCTTCTTCGGGCGTATCGACCACACTGAACACATCCATGTCTTCCGGCGAGATGTAGCCGTGTTGCTTGAGCAGGACTTCTTTGACCCAGTCAATCAGGCCGTCCCAAAACTTATGATCCATACAGATGATCGGGAAATGCGCCTGCTTAAGTGTCTGGATCAGCACCAGCGACTCGAAAAATTCGTCCATGGTACCAAAGCCGCCGGGCATGACAATAAAGCCGTGGGCGTATTTGAGAAACATGACCTTGCGGCAGAAGAAATAACGAAAGTGCAGTGAAACATCCTGAAACTCATTGGGTTCCTGCTCCTGGGGCAATTCGATGTTCAAGCCGACGCTTTTGACGCCTGCCAACTGAGCGCCTTTATTGGCGGCTTCCATAATGCCACCACCACCGCCAGTAATGACAGAAAACCCCGCTTTGCCAACTTGCCGGGCCGTCTCGACGGCCAGTTGATAACACGGATCATCCGGCTCCGTACGAGCCGAACCAAAGATGGATACCGCCGGACCGATATTGGCCAGCTCTTCAAAGCCCTCTACAAATTCGGCCATGATACGAAATATGCGCCATGTTTCTTCCGTCGCGACATTGAAATCTGACATTGATTCGATCTCCGATCTTCGGGTTCAGTGTTTCAGTAAAATATACAATTTGTTTCGGCGTTTGGCATCGAAGTTCACCACAAATCCGGTTTATTCGCCGAGGGACAGTGTTTGGCGATCGGGCAGTTTTCGCAGTCCGGCTTGCGGGCCTTGCAGATGTTACGGCCATGGAAGATGATGTAATGAGAGAACATCGTCCACCCACCGTATTTTCGTTTCGGGACAACGTCCATCAGATCAAATTCCAGTTTGACAGGATCTCTTTTTTCGCTAAGCCCCAGTCGACGCGACAGACGGATGACATGCGTATCGCAGGTAATCCCTCCAATGCCAAAAGCGTTGCCGAGAATACAGTTGGCCGTTTTGCGACCGGCTCCCGGCAGGGTCAGCAGTTCCTCCATCGTGCCGGGCACTTGACCGCCAAAGTCATTGATGATTTTTTCCGCGGCGCCTCGAATGTTCTTGGCCTTATTGCGAAAAAAACCACTCGATCGAATATCCTGTTCGAGTTCTTCCGACGAAACTTTCAGGTAATCCTGCGGTCTTTTGTATTTCTTGAACAAGTCTTGGGTAATGATATTGACCCGCACATCGGTGCATTGAGCCGACAGGATGACCGCCACCAGCAGATTCCACGGAGTGTCCCAGTTCAGCGCGATCTTTGCATCGGGATAGGTCTTTTTAAGAAGGGGAAGGATCTTTAACAGCCGCTCCTTCGCCTCGGCAGGATCGACTTTGATTTTCTTTTTTGCCTTTGCCATGTCGGGAGTATACACAGCCTGAGGGATTATTCAAGCTTTTCGAGCAGCCTGAGGAGGGTTTCGGGATCGTAAATACCGGTTATTTGCTCGGGCTCTGTTTTTCCAGGCAGGTGCAGGATCGTGATGGGCACCGTGCCGGGGATGTTGTATATCTTTTGCAGGTCAACCGAGGCATCGTAATTGCTCAGGGTTGTATCCGCTTTGACGGCCAGAACATTTTTAGCTTGGATCGCCTTGACAACCGCTTTGTTGTGAAAAACCTTTTTGTCGACAACCTTGCAATTGCTGCACCAGTCGGCCGTAAACTTGAGCAGTACGGGCTGCTCGTTGGAAACAGCACTGTTGATCACTGTCCGGTCGTAGGATTGCCATTGAACCAGGCTGGATCTAGCAGGCAGCATGTATAAGCCCGCCACAACAGCAATCAGCAGCGCAATACCGCGAACAATTTGTTTTCTCTTTTTAGGTGTCGAGAAGGTAACCCATGTACCCCACATCCAGACCGCAAAGCCAAGAACGATCGCATACCCCAGCACATCCAGAATGCGGTCTTTGGGCAGTGCCGACAGCGGCTTGAGCATAAGCAGCAGCATCGCAAAGCCCATGGCCTTCTTAAACTGTTCCATCCATGTTCCCGGCCGGGGTATTTTGTTCAGCAATGTCGGCACCAGGATCAGGACCGCATAGGGCAGTGCCATGCCCACCCCCAAAAGAACAAAGACCAGAAATCCCATCATCGGGTCAGCACAACGGTTTTCAAGTCGTCGGAAATATCCACACTGTCGACTTTACCGACCGTCACATC
>CALKKA010000138.1 GCA_937995495.1 uncultured Phycisphaerae bacterium | reverse complement strand
GTATCGCGGCCCGCTCGTTTTTCCAGCGTCGCCAAACCTTTCTTACGAAGCAGCTGCATGGCTGCATCCAGATCCCCCTCTGTTTCGCCCAGTGCTTTTTTACAATCCATCATTCCCTGTCCGCTCATTTTGCGGAGTTTCATAACGGTTGCGGCGGTAATTTCTGCCATCTTACTCGTACTCCCATATTCGATTGGAATTTTCAATTCGTATTTCAACGCGACCCGAGACTATCAGGGCCGCCTTTTGGAAAATAAGCCGACCCCTGCATGACTACCTGTCTGCCGGGGTCGGCATATTAGTTTCATATCTTAAAGCATAGACTACTGGGCAGTGGTTTCTGCCGTTTTTGACGCATCAGCAACCTCCGCCGCCGGTTCTGCCAGCGGTTCTGCTGCGGGAGCAGCTTCCGGTGCAGGCGTCTCGGGAGCCGCCTCTGTTGCTGCCTCGGGCTCTCTCTCCGGCTCTGCTGCAGTAGCAAGAACACGTCTACGTGATGACCGTGGTTTTTGCCCTCGAGCGCCAGCCATCGCAGTAATATCTTCTGTCTTGACCTGTGTCTTGCCCTCAGAAATCGATGTCGCCATCTGGTCCATCAGGATCTTAAGCGCCTTGATCGAATCATCGTTTGCCGGAATGGCCACATCGACCGTATCCGGATCGGAATCCGTGTCGATCACAGCAATCGTCGGGATGCCCATCTTTCTGGCTTCTCGCAAGGCGATGTATTCTTTTTTCGCATCGATCGCGATCATCACGCCCGGCATCCGGCTCATCTTGCGGATACCATCTAAGTTGGTCTTGATCTTGGTCAGTTCGCGTTTCAGACGGGCACCTTGTTTCTTACTCTGGGCCTCGATCTTACCGGTGGCTTCCATACCTTCCAACTCTTCCAACCGCTGCAGGCGGGAACGAATCGTCCGAAAGTTGGTCAGTGTTCCACCCAGCCAGCGCTCAGAAACATAGTGCATGCCGCATGTCTCGGATGCTTCCTGAACCGCTTTTTTCGCCTGTCGCTTGGTCCCCACAAAGACAACATCCCGACCCCCTGAAACGACAGTAGACAGCAGTTTCTTGGCGATCATCAGTCCTTTGAGGGTTTCCTTGACATTAATGATGTGAATCATACCGCGCTTGCCGAAAATGTATGGTTTCATTTTCGGATTCCAGCGGCTTGCCGCATGTCCAAAGTGTACGCCCGCTCCAATAAGTTCGCGAGCAAGTTCCTTATTCACAGAAACTTACCTCCATTTTAGAAAAAGAATCAATTAGTTTATACACACTCTCTGTCCGGCTACGCAGCCGACAAGAGGGTCAAAATACCGATAGACGCCGTTTTTGTCAAGAAGATATAAGAAAAAAGTGGGTTTTTCCGTTTTTTACCGCCCCAAGTCTTCCGCGTCAGCCGATCCCCCTGCCTGAACACCCTTAAAAGCCCCAATCCCACTGCTATCTATAGGCCGTGCCTGAGTTTAAGCCCCTTTTCACGGCTTTCGCCAACCCATTCTTTAAGCTGCTCCAGAAGCATCCGAAGTTCCTGACTGCTTTCGAGCAGGTCTTCGTACAACCGCCCATCGTTGATCATTTTGCCCGCAGTACCCTCTCCGGACTCGATTGCTTCCAAAATTTGACGGGATTCCGACAGCACCCCTTCCAGTTGCTCGGCCGCAACGAGTATCTTATCACCAGCAACCTGTACTTTTTCAGCAGTCTCGTCTGAAAGCTGCTGAATAGACTGCATCGTCGCATCGGCCTGAGCAAATGCTGACTCAATGCTGGAGATCATCTTTTTGATATTCATCTGATTTTCACCATCCCCGATGACAGCGTTCGTATTTTCAGAAAGGGTCGTGATGGAATCCACCAAGTCTTCGATTTTGCTCTGCACCTCCGGCGGGAAAAAGTCACTCGCCATGCCGACCTTCCCTGTGTCGATCTCCATGCCATGGCTTAAAAACTTATCCGCTTGCGTAATCTTTGACGGGTCCACACGCAGCTCGACAAAACTGCTCCCCAGGCCTCGCTTTATAACGAAAATATCCACTTCTTCGGGAATATCCAAATAGCGCTTCTCGATTGCCAGAGTAACCCCCACCCGATGAGAATCGCCGTAGAACTGAGGCGGCGAAACTTTCACCACCCGGCCGATCTGATAGCCGCAGTACTGCACCGGCGTATCCGGTTGAACCCCCGGCGCCTCCGGGAAGTGGACAAGGACATTAAACGACTGGAGTTTGCTCACGAACAGCGGCAGCTCGCGAAACCGAAACAGCATCCACAAAAAGACGCCCAAGGCAAAGACCACAAAAATGCCCACAACCATATTCCGCCGCCGCTGTTTTGTTTGATAATCGGTCATTTCTTAGCATCCTTGTTGAGCATTTCACGCTCGATAAACAATTCCCGTATTGCCCGCAAAGGGTAGCCGGACTGGTTGAGTTTATGGATCAACTGGATCCGTTCCACCGATGCACCATCAAACATCCGGCGTCCGGACGGCGTCACTGAAACCGGCTCCAGCAA